>CAZCAL010000226.1:0-7516 GCA_964496625.1 uncultured Verrucomicrobiaceae bacterium
GACGGGCATGAGTGCGAGATCTACACCAGCGAGGCCTACGGCACGGTGATGAAGATGTGGATGTGCGCCAACTATCCTGGTTATGACAAACTTAAGGCCGAACTCAAGACCCTGGCAAAGCTTGCTGCACCAGGCGCACCGAAGGGCCCCGAAGTTCCCGGCATGATGCTACAGAGCGAGTATGAGGCTGGTGGCGTAAAGTTTGTAACCAAGCTCATCAGCCTCGACGAAAGGCCGCTCGGCGACGACCTTTTTGCCATTCCTTCAGACTACAAAGCACCAGGGGCTTAATTCACAAATCCCCACCCTGCCGCAAGTCTAAACCTCACCCCAGAGTCATACGCTGGCTCGTGTGCGGGCCCCGACGAAGTTTTATAGAGCGATCTACTCTGACAAGAAATGCTCAGAACAAACGATCAACCCAGCACATTCCCATTGCCCCGCCCCTTGCCGAAGTGATAGCCTGAGGCATGAAGAAGTTTTTCCTTAGATTTTTGCTCGGCTACGCAGTCGTGATGCTGCTCTGGGGCAGCTGGTATTTTGGATTCCGCTCACTGGAATCTGAGTTCCATGCCACTCAGGCGAATTTTTGGCGCGCGGTGGAGGATCGTGATTGGGCTTCCATCTCGTTCGTCATTTCCCCGAACTACCAAGACGCCGCTGGCTACACTCGCGAGACCGGTGTCGGCGAGGCACGCCAGGCGCTGGGTAACTTTTTGACCTTGATGGTCAAAGACGAACTCTTGAGCGAGAAAGTCACACGTCACCCGGATGACCCCAAGCACCGAGCGGTCGCCGTGGCCACCATAAAGCTACGCCTAGACGGCAACGGTATGGGGGCCAGTTCCCTTGTGGTGAGCAAAGTGAATAGTATCAGCGCTCCATGGATTGTGCAGTGGGAGAAGACTGGACCGTGGCCGTGGGACTGGCACATCACAGAGATTCACAACGATGAACTTTTCGGGGTCACCGAAGGTTCTGGCCTAACCCAGTGAGAGGAACTCCCGCGCAGTGTGATTGAGAGCCCGTCGCACAAGCGGATAGATCTCTGTTAGCTGCTCAAACACCTCCATCAAAGCAAACTCATCCGCCAGGACATGATCCCGGGCGGCAGTGAGGTGATTTACCACGACCTCCTCATAGTATTCAATGTCGGGAGCGCCTCGTTTTATGGCCCGGTCATGGAGAAAGTCGGGATACAAACTCGTCAACACTAGGAACTGATTCGCGCACTGGACATGGAGGAAGAATCGTTCATGGCGGTTCGCATTGTGCAGCGCCTCTAGATAATCGACGCTGTAGAGGCTGCTCACTTGTTTGTCACGCACTTGAGGGCCACTGTCTGCGCGACAGCCGAAGTCAGCGCACACCACTGCAATGTAATCTGCTACCTGGAAGCGCACCGTCTTCACTCTGGAAAGTGCCTGCCGCACGACGACCAGGAAGAATAACTCTGGCGAGAGCCAGGAACCGCAGCGGCGCTCCATCAGCGCGTCAAAGAGGCGAGGGCTTGCAAGGATCAACTCCAACGTGTCCACGTCCTCAAAGAGCGTTGCCAAGCTCTCACGCCCCGCAGGCGTCTCTGCGAGAGTTTGGCTGATGAATTCCCAATCCGCCGCTGTAAACCGGTGCCAGCAACCAGGCCGGGGCAAAGCCCTCGTTTTCAGGAGATTTCTCATAACGTTTGGTTTGATCATTTTGGCGACCGGAGGTGCGCCTGCCGCACGCGGAGTCAATGCTGTATGACGCGCCCTCATCTGGAATGTTCAAAACATTCGGTTTCGTTCTCGCCACACGTATGCTAACGCCAACGATGCCCAGATCCGATGGCCGCGCTGCCGACCAATTGCGCGAAATCCGTTTTCTCCCAGACATCGCCCCCCACGCCACCGCCTCCATGCTGGTTTGCTTTGGCAATACCCAGGTGATTTGCGCCGCCACCATTCAGGAAGAAGTCCCCCGCTGGATGAAGGCCCAAGGAGTCAAAGGCGGCTGGTTGACGGCAGAGTATTCGATGCTGCCGTACTCCACGCTCGACCGTAAAGATCGCGATAGCACCCGTGGCAAGATCGATGGCCGCAGCACAGAAATCCAGCGGCTAATTGGGCGTAGCCTCCGCGCAGTGGTGGATCTTGAGAAACTCGGTGCCCGCACTTTGTGGATCGATTGCGATGTCCTCCAAGCAGATGGAGGCACACGCACGGCCGCCATCACAGGTGCCTGCGCTGCCGTCGCCGTCGCGATCAATCGGCTGATGGAGAAGGGTAAAATCACCCGCCAACCCCTGACAAAGAAAGTCGCTGCGGTCAGCGTCGGGGTCGTGAATGGGGAGAGTCTCTTGGACTTGAACTACGAAGAAGACGTCAAGGCGGACGTGGACAGCAACATCGTCATGACTGAAGACGGTGAGTTCGTCGAAATCCAAGGCAGCGGAGAAGAAGCAACCTTTACCCGCCCACAACTCGATGAAATGATGGCACTTGGGCAAAAGGGCATCGCAGAACTCTGCGCCATGCAGCAGGCCATCATCGACGCTGCCATGAAACCCGCTGGTGGGGAACAGATCGTAAAACTAGCAGACTTTTTCAATCGCCGCTAAACCAAGGGTAAAAGTCCCCCCAGTCCTGCACTGAAGGCAATTCTGCTTGCAGCCGCTGGATTGGGATGGGACTGTGTCCGATTCAACCCATGATTGACCTGCCCACCGGAGACCTGCTATCTGCGCTGCAGATGTTCTTTGCATTGGCCATTGGTCACGCATTAGCAGACTTCCCTCTCCAGGGCGAATATCTGGCCCTCGGCAAGAATCGCCGCTACCTGGAGAACCTCGGCGACCCCATGCGCCCGCCAGAGATTTGGATTTCTTGTATGGGTGCCCACTGCCTCATCCACGCGGGGGCGGTCTGGGCGGTGACGGGTTCGGCCCTGCTCGGCGCAGTAGAGCTTGTGCTACATTGGACACTGGACGTGAGCAAGTGCGCTGGCCGCACAAACTACACCCAGGATCAAATCATGCACCTCGTCTGCAAGGCCCTTTACGCGAGCGCCGGATACGCGGGCTGGATCAGTCTCTCACACGCAGCCTGACCCATTCAAAGTGCGATGGAGCGAACCGCTGTCCTCAACGTCGTAGGCCTGACGACCCGCCTGATCGGCCAATATACGCCGAACATCCGCGCATTCCTGGAACGCAATCGTTCCGCCCGCATCGAGCCCGTCTTGCCCGCTGTCACCTGCACCGCGCAAGCAACCTACCTCACCGGAAAACTCCCCCGCGACCACGGCATCGTCGGCAATGGCTGGTATGACCGCGACTATGCTGAGCACCGCTTCTGGAAACAACCCAACCAACTCGTCGCTGGCGAGAAACTCTGGGAGATGCTGCGTCGCGTCGATCCAGAGTTCACCTGTGCGAAGCTATTTTGGTGGTTCAATATGTATTCCACCGCAGATATTTCCATTACACCCCGCCCGCTCTATCTCAGCGATGGCAAGAAGGTTTTCGATGTTCATACGCAGCCGATGCAACTGCGGGACAGGCTAAAGAAAGAACTGGGGGCCTTCCCCTTCCCCCACTTTTGGGGCCCTGGCTCGGACATACGTTCCACTCAATGGATCGCGGAGAGCGCACGCTGGGTTGAAGAAAAACACTGGCCCAGCCTCTCTTTGGTTTATCTTCCCCATCTCGATTACAACCTTCAACGGGTTGGCATCGACATGAACGCCATTCGCGATGATCTCCGTCAAATCGATGATGTCGTCGGAGATCTGATCCGATTTTACGAGCACCGGAACATCCGCGTCGTACTGCTCTCCGAATACGGCATCACGGACGTGCAGCAACCGGTGCACCTGAATCGAGTGTTTCGGGAGAAAGGCTGGCTATCGATCAAAGACGAGCTTGGCCACGACGGCATCGACCTCGGCGGCTCCAAAGTCATCGCAATCGCAGACCACCAAGTCGCCCACATTTACGTCCACGATCCAGCGATGATCCCGGAGGTGCGTGAAGTCCTACTCGCCACGCCCGGTGTCGAGCGCGTGCTGGGCAAAGCCGAGAAGTATTATGCAGGGCTGGATCACGAACGCTCGGGTGACCTCATCGCTGTGTCAGATGCGCAAAGTTGGTTCACCTACTATTTCTGGGATGATGACAAGCGTGCGCCGGATTACGCCCGCTGTGTCGATATCCACCGCAAATGTGGCTATGATCCCGTTGAGCTATTTATCGACCCAAACATCCGCTTTCCAAAATTGAAAGTTGGCTGGAAGTTAGCCCAGAAGCTTCTGGGGTTCCGAATGCTATTTGATGTCATTCCACTGAATGCCTCACTGGTTCGCGGTAGCCATGGGCGGATGCCTGAAGATCCTTCCGACTGGCCAGTGCTCATCGGAGATTTCGGCAACCTGCCGCGCTCTGGGGTGGTGGGTGCCCACGAAGTCTGCGGTCACCTCTACAGCCTATGCACTCGTGGAAAGGGATACAGCGCCGTCGGACTGTGAAATTCGTCCAATTAAGGCATCTGTGAACTCCGTGACGACCCTGGATTGGCACCTCGGATGCGGTTTAGCTCTTCCAACCGCGCACGCTGATCATCGTTCATTCCGTCCAGCTTCTTACGCTGCTCCGCCGTGATGCCGATCACGAAACACGTCACATCTGCGATCAAAATTAGCATCGCCACGAAAATTCCGTACTTCTTTAGATTCTCGTCGATGATCTTGTTCTTGTTCACCGAAAAGTTGTCAGTCTTTGAAAACATGGATTGAAACAACCTGCGCCAACCCCTCGGCTCTCGAGCGATGCTGAAGGACCAAATAAACAGGGCCGTCAGCACAAGGCAGGCGATTTGATAGCCGATTGGCAGCTTTACATCCATGAGTCAGGCGCGAATTGATCTATTTTCCGAATAAACTGATAAGTACATAGCGGACCGCATCCCGCGATGCAACCTTACCTTTCCATTCTCACACCTTTAAAAACCGATCACCAGACGGAGTTTCTCCGAGCGCGACGAGACTGACACGCCCATTGTCCGCCAGATGATGGAGAATGTGGAACACTTCTTCGATATCCGCCCCAAGCTGGCTGGCGACCTCTTCCGCAGTCGCCCCACCACCCGTGGCGGGCAATGCATCCGCCACGCCGGCTAAGGTCTTCAGAAAAGCCTCCGCAGCTTTTTTCCCCGACTCAACGCCCGGCTGGTGGTAAGCATTGACGTTCACCAAAGTCGCGTAGAAGCCGACTGCGCGCTCAAAAAGAGCGATCAGCATGCCCAATGAAAACGGGGTCACCTCTGCGATACTGAGAGTCACCGACTCGCGGCCATTTTCCGCCAGCGCCTTCCGCGTTCCGCGCAGGAAACCCTGGAGGTAGTCACCACTGGTGAAGATACCCTCCACCTCAAACCCTGCCGCAGCACGCTCTTTGCGCACCTCCACAAAAACGGCGAAGAAATTATTCACCCCATCGCGGAGTTGCTGAACGTAGGCGTGCTGATCGGTGGAACCCTTGTTGCCATAGACAGCGATGCCCTGGTTCACCTTGTTGCCGTCCAGATCCAATTCTTTGCCAAGGGACTCCATGACAAGCTGCTGGAGGTATTTGCTGAACAGAACCAACCTGTCCTTATATGGCAGAACCACCATGTCCTTGGCACCCCGCCCAGCTCCCGCATGATGCCACATCAGCGCCAGTAGCATCGCAGCATTTTCGCGCACCGGCTTGCTTCGCGTCAACTCGTCCATCGCTGCCGCGCCAGCCAAGAACTGCCGCACATCCACCCCTTGCAACGCCGCTGCGATCGTGCCCACGGCGCTCATCACGCTCGTCCGCCCACCGACCCAATCCCACATCGGAAACCTCGCCACCCAGCCCTGTGCTTCGGCGTGCTTATCGAGCAGGCTTCCCTCTCCCGTCACAGCGACGGCATGTTTTGCAAAATCCAAGCCGCGCGCCTTGTAAGCCGTCTCAGCCTCCAACATCCCATTTCGGGTCTCTTTGGTGCCGCCAGACTTTGAGATCACAAGCGTCAGCGTCGTCGCCAACGCATCACCAATCTGTCCAACCACGCGATCAATCCCATCAGGGTCCGTATTGTCGAAAAAGTGGATCGCCAAAGGCGGGCGCGCCGCAGTCAAAGCGTCAGCCACCAGTTGCGGCCCCAATGCAGAACCTCCAATGCCGACCACCAGGACATCAGTAAATCGCGCGCCGTTCGCTGCCACGATTCGGCCCTCGCGGACATCCTCCGCGAATCGCAGCGTCGCCTCCAGCGTTTCATCAATCTCAGCCTTCATCTCCGCCGTCGGTGCCAGTGCGCTATTGCGCAGCCAGTAGTGCCCCACCATACGGCCCTCATCTGGATTCGCGATCCCACCAGCTTCGAGATCTTTCATTGCGGCAAAAGCCGCCTCCACCTGGGGGGCCATCTTTTCGAAGAGACCCTCTTCAAAAGACATCCGGCTGAAATCGATGGCAAAACCGACCTCGGGGTAACGGACAAAACAAGATTGAAAACGATTCCAGGAGACACTCATGATTTTTTTGGGGATGCGTTCCGAGCGGGAACAAAATGGGGTAGGTTAGGGAGCACGCGGCGTGCCCGCAATCAATCGAAAACACTGGCTAAGCAGCGGGTTCCGCCAATTCCAGCCGTGGGAAAAGCGGCACAGGTTGACCGAGTTGATGCCCGTCTTGCAAGAGGCCCCAGTGCAAATCGCTGACGACGAAGCCTGCGGGCATCGTCCAGCCAATCTGGGCACGCAGTTTTTCCATGCCCTCCGGCATGATCGGACTCAGCAAAACACTCACATGCAGCAGAGCCTCAGACAAATGGTAGAGCACGCTATCCAGCCGTCCAGATTGCGCCTCATCCTTGGCAAGCTTAAAGGGCTGGGTGCTATCGACAAACTGATTCGCATGGGTAACGATCTTCCACGCTGCCGCAATCCCGTCGTGGATATCCCAAGCGTTCATCTTCGCCACATAGTCCACTGGCGCGTTACGCACCGTCTCCCGCAATGCACGATTTTCAGCGTCGTCATACGCACCAGGGTGCAGGACACCCCCACGGTACTTCTGCGCCATGTTGAGAGACCGATTCAGCAAATTCCCAAGACCGCCTGCCAACTCCTTGTTGTAAGACATGATGATGCGCTCCTCACTGAAATCGCTATCGTAGCCCGTCGCGATGTCACGCATGAGATAGTAGCGCAGACCATCGGGAGTGAAGGTGTCCGCAAGCACATTGGGATCAATCACATTGCCCAAACTTTTGCTCATCTTCGCGCCTTTCACATTCCACCAACCGTGGACGAGTAGTTTCGGCATTTCTTCATCGCTGAAGCCAAGAGCGTGCAGCATCGTCATCCAATAAATCGCATGGGCGGGAACAAGGATATCCTTGCCGATCACCTCCGCATCGGCTGGCCACAACCTTTTGAATTCAGGCAGCCCCTCATTGCCGCATTCCTCCGCCAGATACCCCGCAAAGCTGATGTAGTTCGTGAGTGC
>CAZCAL010000227.1:0-7032 GCA_964496625.1 uncultured Verrucomicrobiaceae bacterium
TTCATCTACGGCACTGAGCAGATTGCGCCGACGATCAAAGCGGCGGCTGTCCACATCCTTTGGAGTGGCCAAGTCTCGCACCGTGAAGTTTTTATCCGCAGGATCGCTACCAAGCGCGAAGGGACCGTAGGCGCTGCTCATGTAACCGCTCCCTTGTTCAGGAACAATCATGTTCGGGATGACGATGTAAGGCGGCAGATTGTTCCGGGGGCCTTGTTCGTGTGAAACGATGGAGCCGAAGCTTGGGAATTTGATTGCCGGACTTGGCCGATAGCCCGTGAACATGTTGTGCGTGCCCCGCTCATGCGCTGCTTCGCCGTGAGTGACAGAGCGGATGATGCTGATTTTGTCCAGGATCTTCGCGATGTTCTCGAACTTTGCGCCGACGTACTCGCCCGTCACGCCTTTGATCGGGCTAAACGGCCCACGATACTCAGGGGCAGCGTAAGGCTTCGGATCCCAAGACTCATGCTGAGCCATCCCACCTGGCAGGTAGATGTGAATGACGGAGGTAGCGATGGGCTTGAAGCTTTCCACCGCAGGCATAGCCTGGGCCGCCTGAAGCTTCATTAACTCCGGCAGCGTGAGGCCCAATCCAGCCATCGCACCGACCTGAAGAAAGTCTCGCCGACTCTGAGAGGCCGCAAAGGGGTTACTGTGTTCGCCGCTGCACAAACGATGCATTTTCATATTGCTGAATAGATAGGAGGTTGCTCCTTCTACGCTAGCGGACGCTGACTGTTACCGACGGGACTCTTTGCGCCAATTGGCGGTTACTCTTTCGCAATGTAAGCACACCCAGATTGGCCTCCGCCACCTAAACAGAGCGGTGACCCGACAGATCACCGCACCGGTCACAGCTACCTCTTCTTCTTTTTCTCATCGTCATCGGAACCCGAAGGTCTGCGTCCAGAAGACGGCTTCTGGCTGGGCTTCGTGACTGACGGTCTGGATGGCGGGGTAGGTTTAGTCGCCTTTGGTCTAGAAGGCGTCGGCGGCGTAGGTTTTACTGAGGGCGGTGCGCTCGGTCTCCCAGACGGTTTTGATGAACCTCTCTCAGGAGCAGGAGCCCTGCTCGGTGGTTTTGGTGTTGGCGATGGTTTTGATTTAGGAGGGGCCGATGGCTGCACAGGTCTAGGTTTAGGTGTAACCTTTTGCGGCACAGGAGTGGGCCGCTTCACAGGCTCAGGCTTACGCTCAGGCTGGCTTGGGCGCATTGAGGGTGTGGGCTTGCGGTCAGGCACCACCTGCGGGGTTGGTCTGGAGGAAGGCGGCTTGGGTATCACCTTGGGTGGGGATACATCGGGTCTGCGTTGGCCGGGTGAAGTTTGCGAAGGCTTCCCCTCTGGACGTGATGGCATCTCTTTCCCACGTGGAACCTCTTTACTTGGAGGCTTCGGCGTGACCGAAGGTGCTATCGGGCCTGATGGATGTTCAGGCTTTTTGCTGGGAAGTGAGGGCTTGGGCGTTTCTCTCTCCCGGTCGCGCCCAGGGGCTTTAGATGGCCCTCCAGGGATGCTCGGACGCGGTATGACGGATGGAGGACGACCTTCACCGGGACGCACCACATCGGGGCGTTTCATCTCTGGACGGCGCACTTCAATGGGAGGTTGTTCGGAAAGCTTTGGCCGGGTTTTCGGTGGCCTAGCGCTATCTGGGATGTCCCTGCTGCGCACCACAATCGGAGATTGCGGGAGTTTCGCAGTGTGGCCGGGTTGGAACCCCGGACGTCCGCTTTCATGTGTCTTTGCCGCTAAGTGCTCCCGCGCTTCACGCACGACGCGGCTTTGGTCGACGAAGCGCTGGCGTTCACCGTCGTTGACCTTCGTGAGTCGATAGTTTGGGTGGGCTTTGGCCAGCGCCGTCAGGGGCATGGCATAGCGCTGTGGTGCTTTGTCGCGACCAGTTTGCGGCCAATGGCGAAAGTTGCTCCAGGTTGAAGGAGGGCGGACGTCACTGTGATCGCGGTAGTAAACATACGTCGCCTCGCGCTTTTCAATCCAGCGAACGTCAGTCCGGTGGGAGTAACTCAGGTGGGTGAAAATGGGGTCGTAACAAGTTGGCGAACGAAGCAGATGGTTCTGAGGATAGTAACCAGCCGTGCTGTAGGACGGGGCGTAATAGTCTCCGTAATAGTAGTGGCACGACCTTGGTCGGAGAAAGAGATGATCTGTCAGCAGCGAGATAGATATAGTCAGCAGCGGCTGGAATCGATACCCTGGAGTGCGATATACGGGCTGCACATAGCGGACAGGCGCAAACACCACCCCACAGCGGTCAGGGGAATAGTCCCAATAACCTCCCACAAAAACCCAACCGCTGGGCGTCCAGACATACCGCGATGGAATCCAGACCCAGTCTGGGCGACCCGTCTCCCAGTAGCCAGGCGTCCAGAAATAACGTTCCGTTTGCCACTGCCAATGACCTGGCATCCAGAGCGAGTCATCAGCAGGTTGCGGGCTGCTGGGGCCGCGCTCCAACGAGGCCGGGGGCTGCGGCAGATAGGTCTGCTCAGTGGCCTCGGCAGATGCCCAGTAACCGGACACCCACTGGTACTGACCGCCGAGATCATCCCAGTATCCAGGAACCCACTGCCGATCAGGCGGAACAGCGCGCCAGATGCCGCTGATCCAGATGAAGTCGTTAGACTCATCGTCCCATGCCCAGTATCCAGGGATCCAAAAGATATTATCTCCCTCGGGACGCTCATCAGGCGGCAGTTCCTCAATGGCTGGGGGCGGTTCTTTTGGTACAATTAGGCCGGGCTGAGGATCGAAGACGATGACTTGGCTGAAGGCCTCATGCAGGGGACCTCGGGTGAGATACTCCGCGCCAGGAGGTGCGGTAAGTCCGTCAGAATCCTCTCCAGTCTGAGCCGCGATGCGGCCCGAAAAGAAGGCCAATACGCAGAAGACGAAGCCGACAGCATACCGACAATGTCTCCGGTTCGCCGTGGGGGATGTTTTGTAATTTGGATAAAGCGCACTCATAAAAAGATAAGAGTTAAGGGTGTCAAGGCGGGGTCAGTTGCTACCTGGAAGACAGACGCATCATCACGCGTCGCTATTCACTAACCCGTAAAAAATAGGCAAAGAGCATCATGATCTCCTCTCCTCTTCTGATACGCCCATGCCACACTCCCGGACGACTCTGGACGCCTGGGAGTGACTCAAATGAGACGCAGCGCACGCAAATTAAACTGACGCATGATGCCGCTCCATAAGTGACTCTGGCAGCGTGATCACCCCAGCTGGCGGGTTCCCGATACGGAGGCGCACCGCCTTGATCCAAAGAACATTGATACTTTCCCGCGCAGTCACCGCTGACCATGGGATAAAAAGAGAGGGGTGACCGATGCGGAAAAGGCGCATCACTTCGACAAAGAAGCCATCTTCACAAAAAGTGATTGTCAGCGTACCGCGATAGCTGGCAGCACCTACCATGCCCTGAACTCCCGCACGCCGATCACCAACGATAGGGCGATCTCCAGCAGGGAACCGCTCTGCTAAGTGTTGCCATCCGGCAATGCGGCTAATCAGGAAAACGACACCACACCAGATCAGCGGAAAAAGCACCAAAAAACCACCAAGAATGGCAAAGGGCAGCCAAATAGGCGCTGGCGTGACGGCGGGGTCCATTGGATGAAAGGAGATGGTGTTTTGCAAGGATGTCAAGGTCCAGAGAGCGCCGAGCCTCGCGATCTGGCCTCCAGGATCAACTTGCCAATTGCTACCTGCCCTCCCATTCGCTGAAAGGCTTGTCACTCGGACTCGGCTTGCTAGAGTAGCGCTGTGTTTTCGATTGGTTGGTTGCGCACCCTAATTTTCGGCGTCCCGCTCGCAGCGGGATTGGCGGGATGGTGGGCTGCGCAAGGAGCCCGCGCCAGCCGCGCAAATCGCACCGATGATGTCGTGGCCATGCTTCCTGGAGCCGTGCCCGTTTTGAACCCCTTTCTGCCAGCAGACGAGATCTCCAGACAGATTTGCGATCTGATTTATGACCCACTGCTAAGGATCGGCCCAGATGGCCACCTCAGGCCGGGGATTGCGGAGCATTGGGACTGGGATCTGCAATTGAGTTGCTGGTTTACGACCGAAGAAAAAGCCACCGCAGCAGCAGAAAAACTGAAGGCGATCGATGCCGACCTTTGGTTGACATGGAAGCTGGACGAAGTGGTCGCCCACGGCAATGAAGTGGTGCTGCGATTCTCTGATCCCGATGGTGAAAATGCAGAAGCCGCCCTGGCACATCTCGCCGACCAACAACCTGATCCAGCCTCGGTGGTCAGGATCGAAGGCAGCGATCAGGCACGCCAATACTACGATCACTTCATCGAAAATGCCATCGGCAAGGGTGATATCCGCCGCGTCTGGTTTGATGGCGACAGGGCCTGCGAACTGGTCGTCAGCGGTGAGGTAAACGCCGTGGTGGCTGAATTGGAAAACTATTACAGCGCCCAGCAGGGGCTGAACGCAAAAATCCGTGTGGTAGGCAAAATGAGCGCCTTGCGGGAGCCCATGCTGAATCTTCACCTTCGCCAAGGGATGCACTGGGACGATGGAAGTGCGGTAACCGCTGCAGACATAAAGGCGACGGCTAACTACGTCCTGGGTCAGCCTTGGCCAGTGCCAAATCGAGATGCTTTTTCGCAGATTCAGTCCATCGAAATGCTTGCAGATGACCGACTGCGCATTGCCTATCGGCGGCGTCTCGGGGCGGCGCTCTTGGCCTGGGTGAACCTGCCGATTCTTCCAGAGCCGTGGACCAAGGGCCATCCCGCGGATGCAGCGGGCACCGTTTTTGCCAACTCGATGCCTCCAGGGTGTGGAGACTTTAAAGTCGTGGAAAAAGATGAGCGTGCTCTGGTGATGGCACCTTCAAGAGCGAACAGCCCATCGCGGTTTCTGCAAATCCAGTTCCGCCGGGGAGATAGCCCCTTCAATACCCAGGTAGGATTCGCGACAGGCACACTGGATCTCTTTTGGCCGGGCAATGAAGCTGCGCGGGATTTGCTACGTCGGGAAGGACTGGTGGTGCGCGGTGCACCACCCGCCAGTCGGATGATGGTGCTTTGCAACATCCGCCGCGGACCGCTGGCCGATGTCCGCGTGCGCGAGGCGCTGGAACTCGCGACGGATCGCACGGAACTTATCCGCGAACTCCTCGCAGGTCGCGGCCGTGCGGTGGACGGAGTTTTTCCTCCAGGCTTCTGGTTTAGTCCCAAACAAAGTCCACGACCAGGGGCAGATATTGCCGCTGCGACGGAAAAACTCAAAGAGGCTGGCTGGCTCAAAGACGTGCATGGAGTCGCCAAAAAGCCGGGGGCAGAACTGACCATCGAGTTGCTGACCACGGCAGGCAATGCTCCGAGAGAGAAGCTTGCCGCAGCACTTGCGGCCCAGTGGTCCAAGATCGGTGCGCTGGTAAAAGTAGTCCCTGTATCCTGGGACGAATTCATCGGCGTGAGATTGGGACAGCGGGATTTTGACGCAGCCATTTTGGGCCTGGATTACGATGCATCTTGGGACCAGTTGCTCCTTTGGCACTCCTCGCAGGCATCGCCCGGCGGGCTGAATTTTTCAGGTGTTCAAGACCGGCAACTTGACCTGCTCCTTGAGTCCCTCGCCCGAGAGTTTGACGTGGACAAGGTAGCCGCCCACGTGGCGGAGGTGGATGCACGCCTACTCGACCTGCGTCCGGTGATTCCCCTGATAGCAGACCTGCAACAGACCGCGGTCCGCACCAGTCTGCTACCGAAACGAAGTGCCGCTGACCCATCGCTGCCATGGACGCTGCGGGATCTGCTCATCAAGCCCGCATCCAGCCCTGAAGCACACCCTGCCGTCCCGATGATGTTGCCCAAAGAATAGAAATCTCCGCCCCAGTGTCACTCCCTCCCAAACGTCCCGCGCTTCTGCCCCTGCGACTCATCCTCGTCGGTGGTGCGCTGGCGTGCGCCGTGCTTTCTCAGGCGGGATTGAGCGTGGATGCCTACGGGCGTCTGCTGGCTTGGCTGCCGCTCAGCGTCGCGGATCAATCCGTAGCTAGTCCAGATCTTGTTTGGCGCACTCTGCGTTCTGGGTTCGTCCTGGGTATCGCGGTGGGAATTGCCCATCTGGTCTCAATGGCACTGACTTTGATTGTGGATCGCACTGGACCCATCGGTCGCGGAATTGTCTCCGTATTTTTTGCGATTCTAGCCTTTGCACCCATCGTGGCCTTGAGCTGGGGTTTTGTGGGCTGGTGGATCGGCATCCAGCACGGCAGCATTGAGAGCCTACTCGGTTACACACCCCCGCCCGGGAAAGATACAGTTGCGCTAGCCCTGGCCAGGGTAATCTGGCGCTGGGCTGCTCCATGCCTAATGATGGCCCTGCCGCTGACAGGCTGGCTGGCGCTGCATCGTGGCCGGGATCTGGCGGCGCTTCGACGCAACGTCTCGGACTTAGACTTGCGGGCTCGCGGACTGCCGCCTGCCTGGATTTTTTATCATCACCTGCTACCGAGACTCTGGCCGGTCTGGCGGCGCGGATTAGAAATCTGCGGCGTGATGGCGACAGCACTGATGCTAGTCGTGGAAGACGCACTTCAATTTCACGGCGTCGGGGAAACGATGCTCACCGCTGTGCGCGCTGGGGATGTTCCCGCTATGGCGCAGTCATTGTATGCGGTGTTCTGGATCATCGCGGTGGGCAGTGCACTGGTCGGCTTTGTAGAGCGTCGCGATCCATGGCGCGTCGTCGGATCGTGGAATGAGGCAAAACCAGAGGGCAATCCAAGCAGCGGCTCTTGGATTTTGCGCATTGCCGTCGCGGGATTCGTACTAGCGGTTGCGTGGTGGGCTGGCACCCAATTGAGCGTCGAACCATGGGCAGTGAGATTCGTGCAGCAGATGCAGCAATCTAGTGGCGCACTCTGGATCGACGTCCGGGAGACGCTCGCCGCGCTGGGACTAGCTGCCAGCGGGGGCTTGATCTTCGGTGCACTGCGGGCCAGTCGCGTCGGAGGCCTTGTGCGGGGGCTCGCCGGGGC
>CAZCAL010000227.1:7042-7274 GCA_964496625.1 uncultured Verrucomicrobiaceae bacterium
GGAGGCTTACGCTTTATTGCTGGGCTCGACCCTGAGCGCCGGCACGGTGCTGGCACTCGCCGCGCTGGGATGGGTGGTCACCCGACTAGACAACGCCTGGACAGCAGCCAGTTCGCCTCGCCACATCGAGGCAGCGAAAGCAATTGGCTTGGGTCCTGTGAAGATCTTCTTTGCCCACATTCTGCCCGCGTTGACCTGTCCCTGGTTGCTCGCCTCGCTCGACGTCTTACCT
>CAZCAL010000227.1:7284-7513 GCA_964496625.1 uncultured Verrucomicrobiaceae bacterium
TGGCGCACTCTGGATCGACGTCCGGGAGACGCTCGCCGCGCTGGGACTAGCTGCTGGCGGCGGATTAATCTTCGGTGCACTGCGGGCCAGTCGCATCGGGGGCCTTGTGCGGGGGCTCGCCGGGGCAGAGACGATTGTATGGCTGCCTCTGCTGGCGGCTTGGCCAGCCCTCACGGAATTGGCAAAGACTTATGGTCTGCCGAGTTATGTCTGGCTGGCACTCGCCGCG
>CAZCAL010000228.1:0-2824 GCA_964496625.1 uncultured Verrucomicrobiaceae bacterium
GTGGCGGATGGTGCCGCGCAGCTCGTAGCTGGTGTGCATCATGTAGTTGCCCTGTTCGTGAGCACCCTGGGTGGATGATAGCGAATTCAGCACAGCGACGTGGTGCATTTGCTTGGCTGTCAGCGGCAGGTATTCGGAGATGCGAACGCCATCAGCACTGGTTTTGATCGGACGAGTCGGACCAGCGGTTTCGACGCCTTCTTTCGGATCCCAAGTATCGAGATGGCTTTGGCCTCCCGACATGTAGAGGTAGATCACGTTTCGTGCAGTCGGCACTTGCTTCAGCTTGGAAGAGCCTTCGAAAGGTGCTGCGGATGCTTTCGGTGTGAAGATGTTCGGTAGCAGACCAACTCCGAGGAGGGAACTGGCTGTGCGCGCGGCGAACTGGCGGCGAGAAATCTCGCTGCTGCGATTGATGCTGGAACGGAGGCTGTTGCTCATGGTCCTGGTTTTCTTGGGTTTGGTTACTGGATGAAGATGAACTGCTGGGTATTGATCAACGCGAAGACGAGGTCTTCCATGCTGGTCAGGCCGGTTTCGGATGCTTTGATCCACGTCTGGCGCTCTTTGTCGGTGGGCTTGCGGCTAAACAATGCCATGTAGGCGGCTTCGACTTGGTCGTCTGGATACTGGGCCTTGCTGACGGTGAGCATCAGCTGGGAATATCGGTTCATGATCTGCGGCAAGAGGCTGCCGTTCATCATGGCGAGTGCCTGCGGCACTGAGGCATCGAGGTTTGCATTTTCGATGGTCTCACGATCGCTCTGGCCGAACTCCCGCAGGTAGTGACCGCGTGGAGCTGGGCTTTCAAGCTCGGCAGAGCGGACATAGTCGCGGTTCTGCTGGGCGCGGAAGCGGAAGTAATCACGCTGCTGTTTTTCAGGGATCTTGTAGTAGGCGGCTTCTTCTGCCCAGACCTTCATCTTGGCTTCTTGATCGGCTTGATTTTCTTCCTTGGACTTCGGTGCTTTGTCGTAGCCGGGGAGGAAGATGCGGCCTGCGGCATCGTCGCTGCCAGCGGCTGCCATCATCATGTCCATGCTTGTCGCGGTCATCGTCTGGCCTCCGTTCTTGCCGGATTGATACACAATCGGAGTGACACCTTGTTTCTTGGCGAGTTGCATGAAGGCTGGCACGACGATATTGCGGTTTGCTTCGGCACGGGTGGCGCGCTCAACGCCCCGTTGTTCCTCACGCAATGCGCGCACCAGGGCATCGTCCTTGGCGTCGCGTGCTGCGGAGATTTTGGCCGTGAGTTCGCGGGTGCGATCCGCCTGATCTTTGATTTTCAACGCGGTTTTTTGAGCGTTTGCAAAGAGCTGTTCAGGGTTCACAGCGTCAGTGGCATCACCAATCTTTTTGCCGGCCAAGATGCGATACTGAGCGGCTTCGCGGAGTGGCTCATTGGGCATGTCAGGATTGGGATTGATGAGGGCGACGAATGAATCCCACATCTGTTCTGGGCTCATGCGGCGGAGGATCGGGCCAGTAAAGTTGTAGGCGATCCCTGCGGGGACTTCTTCGCGGGTGACCTGGGCTTGATAGGCCTTGGTATTGAAGATGGCAGCCTGGAAGGCGCGGAGGTCATACTTGGAGGCAATCATGAGTTGCTCAAGTTCCTTCATCAGTTCTGGGACCATTGGCGCACTGGTGTCGAGGATCTCATCCAAGGGTTCAATCAAGGCTAGGCCAAAGGAACGCTTCCACATGCGGTTGGCGATGACGGTGGTGAATCGTGGGTTTTGCGCGGAAGTCATCCACTTTGCGTAAGTCTCCAGTTGGCTCTCGCCAGGTTGAGCTAGCGCTGTGTGCCCCATCATCGTGGCAGGGGCGACGACGGATTTGGGCTTGGCGTCATCGTACTTGTAGTCGTGGGGCAGGGTGAGCTTACGATTGCCTTGGAAGCTGACGGAGGTGTAGCGGACGGGATCGCGCAGCGGGCGCAGAGCTTCATCCATGGCGCGGCTTTCTTTTCCGTATTCAACACGGGCAATCTCATATTTCTTGGTCGCAGCCTGATTGGCCTTGTCGTAGGCGGCGCGCAGAGTCGTCACCTTTGCGGTGGCTGCTTTGATTTCGCTTTGGCGGGCATCGGTGATGGCTTTGCGCTGTGCGGGCGTCGCCTTCTTGTCAATGACTGGCGGTTTACGGGTTAGGTTCCGGAGGTCGCGATCCGCTTGCTCCAACGTTGCTTTTGCTGCTGTCGCAGAGGCAAAGATTTCAGCGCGTTTGGCCTGTTCCTTGTCGCGCATCATTTCGCGCACCTCTCCCAGTCCACCACCATAGTAGTCGTTGGTTTGAACGGGGTAGGTAAAGGCAGCCATTTCATAAAACTGCTTTTGGGTCCACTTGTCGAATGGGTGGTTGTGGCATTGGGCGCACTCGATGCGAGTGCCGAGGAAGATGCGAGTTGTTGTCGCCATGTTATCCAGCGGCATGTTGCGATCACGCATGTAATAACCGATGGCTCCATTGTCCCAGGCCTGACCGGTAGCCTCGATCATCTCACGGACGAATTGGTCGTATGGCTTGTTGGCGCGCAGGGAGTCCTTGATGAAGGTTGTGTAGGCCGCGCCAGTGATGGCACCAATCTGACCGCCCGTTGATTGCGCACGCAAAACGTCTGCCCAATAGTTGAAGGAGTTCTGGACGTAGCCCTCGCTATTCATCAGCTTGGTAATCAGGTCCTGGCGCTTCGTCGGCGACTTCGACTGAAGAAACTCTTCCGTCTCACGGCTGGTGGGGATGCGCCCAACGATGTCAATATAAAGCCGACGAACCAGCGTGTTGTCATCCGCTGCAGGGTTGATTTTCACTCCTTGCT
>CAZCAL010000228.1:2834-7508 GCA_964496625.1 uncultured Verrucomicrobiaceae bacterium
CCACTGGGCGGCAAGAACGGAGTCGATTTTCTTTGCTGCTTCCAGCGGATTGATCGAGGCCGTCAGTGCCGGGGTGGACAATGCGAAAGCTGTGATCGTGGTAAGGAAGAGGTTTTTCTTCATGGTGGTGATACGGCAAGGAATGGTTAGTATTTCACAAAGTATGCAAATAACCGCGATTTTGTGCGACTGAGGAACATGTGGAACGTCTGAAAATGAGGGTGATCGTGGGGCAATGGGTATTGACCTCCCACCGTGCGATGGCAGACGACCATCGCTCGGCTTGGCAGCTGGGACTCGCAGGCGACTGCCTGGGATCAAGCAAGACTCCAACCTTCGCGAGGGGTGCGCTTGAGGAAGCGCTCGGCCTCAGGGAAGTTGGTGATCTTCATGTTCTTGCTATCCCATAGGATCTTCCGACCCGCACGGAAGGCGACGTTCCCGAGGTGATTGGCCTCCGTGAGCGGGCCCGCATAGCTAAACGGACTCCCCGTGGGCGTCCCGTTGCGGATTGCGGCTAGCCATTCGGCGTGATGTCCGGGGGAATCTGGGATGAATGGCTTGGGCCTCTGGAAGTCTGCAAATTGAGCCTCTGGTAGGAGAGCGTGTTTGCCGTAATCTGAGACCAACATGCCTTTGTCACCAATGAAGAGCACGCCGCTGTTCCATTTGTTGACGACCGGGTCATTCTTCCAGACGTCTGGCTTTGTGTCGCCTTGGTGCCAGTGCAGCTTGCAAGCGGGCATCTCGCCACGTGGGCCGTACTCATAGGTTGCAGACATGGTCGCTGGCGCGATCTCTGCGTGTGGGGCCGGACCAAAGGGTTCGATGCTGAGCGGTGCGTCCAGTTTCAGTGCCCAAAATGGGAGATCGTTCCAATGTGATCCCAAGTCAGACATGGTGCCATTGCCAAAATCCCACCAGCGATACCAGCGGGGGCCAGGGAAGTAGGCTTCATGAAACGGGCGAAAAGGTGCAGGGCCAATCCATAGATCCCAATCCAGAAAGGGTGGTGGCTCCTGAGCCTCGGTAGGACGTTCGGTGATGTGATAGATGTCCTTATTTTTCTCTGCATCTGCTTTGGATTGCAGGCCCCAAGCGCGGGAGACGCAGACGTGAACTTCGCTGACTTTACCGATGGCACCTGATTGGATCAGTTCAACGACCCGGCGGTAATTTGGCATCCCGTGAATCTGCGTGCCCATCTGGGTGACGACACCTTTTTCTGCTGCAGTCTGCGTCAGCAGGCGAGCCTCCTGCACATTATAAGAGAGCGGTTTTTCTGAATAGACGTGTTTTTTTGCCAGCAGCGCAGGCATTGAGGCAAAGGCGTGGGTGTGCTCTGTGGTGCTCACCACGACCGCGTCGATGTCCGACATGTTTTCATGTAGCTTGCGGAAATCGCGATACTGGCGTGCGGTGGGGAACTGGGCGGCGGCCCGCTCTAAGTTCTGGGCATTTACGTCGCAGATGGCGATGACGTTGTCTCCGTCCTTGGTCAGGTCCTTCACATTAGCGCCGCCACGCCCCCCGACGCCGATGAAGGCGAGGTTGATCTTTTTACCAGGAGACTGGGAGCGGAGAATCGCGGGAAAACCCATGGCCGAGACGGCTAGCGCAGAGCCTTGATACAAAAACTGGCGACGGGAAGAGGATAGACGAGACATGCGGAGTGAACGCGATGCACCTGCGTGGTCTTGCGCGAGGGCGCAGCATCTTCTCAATCCAATGCCTGCCGCTGGCATTTTCTTGCACGGCTTTGTTCCACTTGGAAAGCCTGTGCTTTTTTCTGTCGTTATGCTCCCGCTCTCATGGAACCCACCAATCAACGTCTCACCTCCCTAGATGCCTTTCGCGGCTTCATCATGCTGCTCATGGCCTCTGGCGGCTTTGGTATCCCTCAGATGGCTGCCGCTCATCCTGGGACGATCTGGGAGCAGTTGGCGCCGAGCTTTTCCCACCGTGAGTGGGCCGGCTGCGGGCTCTGGGATCTGATTCAGCCCTCGTTCATGTTCATGGTGGGCCTCGCAGTGCCGTGGTCTTATGCGAAGCGGCGCGCCAATGGCCAAGGCTTCTTTGGCATGTCTTGGCATGCACTCACACGCTCCATTCTACTGATCCTTCTCGCGGTGATTTTGACCACTCGAATGAAGGACACTCAGACCACCTTCCTTTTCACCAATGTGCTCGCTCAAATTGGGCTGGGTTATTTTTTCCTCTTCATCATCTGGCGCATGGGGCGCGATTACGAGGTCGCTGCGATCATCGTCATCCTCGTGGGTTACTGGTTTTACTTTTATAACTTTCCGCTGCCAGGACCTGGAACGGACTTTGCCGCTATCGGTGCCAATCAGAGTGATTTACTCAGCGGTTACTTCGGCCACTGGAGCAAGAACATGAATGCAGCATCTGATTTTGATCGCTGGTTCTTGAACCTCCTTCCGCGCGCGGAGCCATGGCTATCGAATCCCGGTGGTTATCAGACATTGAACTTCATCCCATCTCTGGCCACGATGCTGGCCGGATCTCTCACGGGTCGATTTCTCCGCACAAGTCGTCGCACACCTGAAGGAAAGGTCGGTGCCCTCGTTATCGCTGCCGTTATCTGCCTCATTCTCGGCAACATCGCACATCTCACTGCCTGCCCTGTGGTCAAGCGCATCTGGACGCCCTCCTGGGCTCTGTATTCCACCGGCTGGGTGCTGATCATGCTAGCGGCGTTTTATCTGATCGTTGAAGTGTGGAATTTCCGGCGCTTGGTCTTTCCGCTGGTCGTGGTGGGGATGAACTCGATCTTCATCTATCTGCTGCATAGTCTCAGCGCGCCATGGATCCGCAGCATGGTGAAAATTCACAGTGGCCCGAACTGCCCGATTTTCTCGCAAGACAGCTACTGGCTACCTGTCGCTGAATCGTGTGGCGTCTTGCTCGTGCTCTGGCTGCTATGTTTTTGGATGTATCGACAAAAGGCGTTTATCCGGCTCTGAACCGCGCTATCCTACGCCTTTAGTCCTGTGAACGACCTCAGCCTCTCCCATACCGATGCCACCGGAGCCGCCAGCATGGTGGATGTCTCCGATAAGCCACCTGTGACTCGCGAAGCCATCGCCGAAGCGCGCATTCATTTGCAGCCTGCGACGCTGGACCTCATCCGTGCAAACGGTTTGAAGAAGGGTGATGTTCTCGCTGTCGCACGCATTGCCGGGATTCAAGCAGCGAAGCAGACGGCACTGCTGATCCCTCTCTGCCATCAATTGCCGCTCAGCAAAGTCAGCGTCGATTTTGAGATGGAGCCCACCGCCATCCACATCCTCACCGCCGCGAAGACCACCGCTCAAACTGGCGTCGAAATGGAGGCTCTCACCGCAGCCAGCATCGCCGCCCTCACGCTCTACGACATGTGCAAAGCCGTCGATAAGACCATGGTCATCTCCGATCTGAGGCTGCTCATGAAGACGAAGGGGGGAAGTGAAAAGGGATAAGTTGAATTTTCCTCCGTCACCGAGTTTGTACTTAGCAGTTTGATTTCTGAGCTAACCCCTTATCACTTTTCACTTACCCCTCCTCCTCAATAACATGCACAACATAGGAATCATCACTGTATCCGACCGCGCCAGCGAAGGCGTTTATGAGGACCTTGGCGGCCCGGCGCTGCGCTCTGCGGCGGAGGGTTATGGATGGACCGTTGTTGCAGAGGCCATCGTTCCTGATGATATCCAGCGCATTCAGGACACCATCCGCTCGTTCAGCGCCCAGGGCTGCGGTCTCATTCTTACCACTGGCGGCACCGGGATCGCTGATCGCGACGTCACGCCTGAGGCCATCCGTGGACTCATGCGGGTGGAGATCCCTGGCTTTGGTGAGCTAATGCGCATGCGTTCTGTGGAGTTGACGCCAAACGCCATTCTCAGCCGGAGCCTCGCCGCGATTGTGGACCGCAGTCTCGTGATCGCCCTGCCCGGCAAACCGCAAGGTGCGGTTGATTGTCTCGGTTTTGTCAGAGGAGCCATCGATCACGCCGTTAAGCTCGCCCTGCGCGTGCCGACGAGTTGTTAGAGCGAAGCAGTCCCAGGCCGTCCCATCGCTTTTGCGAGATGCAGGCAATACAGCAGTGGCACTGCACCGATGATGCCGAATGAACAATCGATGAGACGCCAGTAAAACGGAATCCCGCGCAGCGGTCCGCAAATCAGCGCCAGAGGCATCACCATCGCGCAGGCGATCAATCCCGTCTTCAAGACCCATTCGTTCCCCAGCGGGCGCAGCCATGGGCCGATAAAAAACATCGCGATCACAATGTGGCCAAACGCCAGCCAGTCTGTGCCGTACGCAATGAATGGCTGCTCACGATACGTCACCTCCAGTCCTAGCCGAACCCTCGCAATCCAATGCGTCATGCCGCTGTATTCAGTGATCGGTTGCGTTGGATCGATGCCAAACCATTGACTCAAGAGATTGAGTTCATGGAGCAATGGAAAGGCCGTCACGCCGCTGAGGACGAGCCCCAAGATGAAGAGACCAAGGACAATGCGGTAGCGGCGGATGGGAGGCATGGTTATGATGTTAAACGTCGGTTCAGTTCTTCCAAGTTTTTGCGTGCTTGTGTTTCATAGCGGTCGCGAAAGTGCGCTGTTGAAAAAATAGAATCTCTTGCCAGAAATGACTGAAGGATCT
>CAZCAL010000229.1:0-7449 GCA_964496625.1 uncultured Verrucomicrobiaceae bacterium
CTTTCGTCTGCGTCTTGATGAAATCGACGGCGAAGTCAGTGATCAAGTCCGTCTTGTATCCGCCGTCAGGAATTGAATAGCGCTCCCCATCACGATAGAAGGCCGTGTTGCGCACATCCTTGAAATAATTGCCCGGCCCTTGGTATCCGGTGCTGCCAAAAAAGCGATCCACATAGCGAGCGATCTTCTTGGGGTTATGCCAATCTTCCGCCGTGACCATGTCAAGGCGACCCACGGCACAGCTTGTATAACCGGCAGATTTCAGCAGCTCGAAAACTGTCACGCAGCGGTCATTGAGCAAGCCCGTCCACTCCGTGATCCCAACCTGATGAGGATAAAGCCCGGTCATCAGCGACGAGCGCGACGGACCGCAGAGGGCGCAATTGTAGAACTGTGAAAACCGTAGGCCTTCCGTCGCCAGACGGTCGATGTGCGGTGTGTTGATTTCGCCGCCGTAACAGCCGAGATCGGAGAAGCCCATGTCATCCGCCATGATCAGGACGATGTTGGGTCGAGGTGACGCAGCGGGCGTTGTCAGCGCCGTCAGCAGCAGTGCTGCCGCATGAAGAATGAGCACGCGGATTCGTTGGGGAGTTCCGATCATTTGCAGCTTGGGCTATGCAAGAATGTCCGTGACGACATCGCCATACACATCCGTAAGCCGGAAATCGCGACCGGCGTAGCGGTAGGTGAGCTTTTCGTGATCAAGTCCGAGCTGATGCAGAATCGTCGCGTGCAGATCGTGAACGTGCACCGGATTCTCCACCGCATTCATTCCCAGCTCATCCGATGCACCGTAGGCCAGCCCACCTTTGATTCCACCGCCTGCCAGCAGGGTGCTGAAGGCCGTATGATGATGGTCGCGACCACGCTTCATCGGGTCCGTCTTTTTGTTTTTGTCCTTGTTCTCCTGAGCGTATGGAGTGCGCCCAAACTCTCCTGTCCAGACCACCAGCGTTTCATCCAACATGCCACGCTGCTTCAGATCGCTGATCAATGCCGCCGACGCACGATCACTATCCGCGCAGAGATCGGGATGGCGCTTGTAGTGATCCGTATGGGTGTCCCAGGGCTGGTTATTGCTACTGGTGTAGTAGACACTGATGTAGCGCACGCCTGACTCCGCTAATCGGCGCGCTAGCAGACATGACTTCCCAAAGGGTGTATCGCCATACATCTCCCGCGTTTTAGGAGTTTCGCGGCTGATGTCAAAGGCATCGCTGGCCGCAGATTGCATGCGGTAGGCCGTCTCCATCGCTTTGATCTGTGCCTCCAGCGCATTGTCATTTTCACGACGCGCGGCGTGAATCTGATTGAGGCGCTGAATCAGATCAATCTGGCGACGTTGCTCCAACGGAGCCAGCGCGGGGTTGCGAATATTCGCCACCAGCTTATCGACGCTCATGTCCGAAGTGATGACGCCTGTAGCCTGATACTCCGCTGGCAAGAAGCTATTGCTCCACAAGGCCGGGCCTACCACAATGTTGGGCGTGGGTCGCAGCACCACAAAGCCGGGCAAATTCTCGTTCGCACTACCCAATCCATACATCACCCAAGATCCCAGCGAAGGCCGAATCGGCTGGATATTGCCGGTGTTCATCATCAGCAAGGCAGGCTCATGATTGGGCACATTGGTGTGCATGGAGCGGATCACGCAGCAGTCATCAATGACGCGACCAAGATGCGGCAAACTCTCGCTGACCTCGACCCCACTTTTGCCACAGCGCTTAAACTTCAGTGGCGACGACATGAAGCCGCTCGTCTTGGGTGCCTTGTAAAGTTTTCCTGAAGGTTGCTGCCCCTCGTACTTCGACAGTGCCGGTTTTGGATCAAAGGTATCGATGTGGGACGGTGCCCCATTCAAGAAGAGGAAGATCACCCGCTTTGCTTTGGGCGTGATCTGCTGTTCCACCGCCGCCCGCGCCCTGCTCCCCATCATCCCAGCCAAACCAATCGCCCCAAATCCCGCCGAGAGGCGCTGGAGCGCATCGCGTCGAGTCAGAGAGGCTGGAAATTCGTTAGCCATGGGGCCATAGATAACGCTGCAAGCGGGTGATAGCTTGCGGACAACCGGTTCTGCCGAAGCCCTCAATCCACCCACATCATCTCGTTGGTTGCCAGCAAAGCTTGGGCGAGTTGCTCCCAAGGACTCATGTTTGGGCTCGCTGGCGTTTGCGCGAGGAATTCTTTGGCGATGTCCAATTCTTCCGCCTCAGGCTCTCTGGAAAAGAGCAGCTCGTAGGCGTGCCGGATGCGTGAGGAGTCGTCCCCAGTGCTGGCTTGGATGCGCTGCGCGAGCTTTTTGGATTGATCGAGGATGAAGGGGCTGTTCATCACGAAGAGCTTCTGCGTCGGTGTCGTGCTTGTGCCTCGTCGCGCTGCGTGCACGTTTGCGTCGGGGTAGTCGAAGAGCATCAGGGTTTTGTTCAACTCGCGGCGACTGACTTGGGAGTAGAGCGTGCGCTGATGAGCAGTGGGATCATTGAGATCCTGCGACCTTCCGCCATCCGCAGACAGACTGCCCGATACGGCCAGAACAGCATCTCGAAAGGGTTCGATGGCAAGACGGCGGCGCTCCATGCGCCAGAGGTATTCATTCGCCTCATCAAGCTGCGCATTCGCGGCACTGCCGCTGCTGCTTTGGCGATAGGTCGCCGAGAGGGCGAGTTCGCGCACGAGGCGCTTTATCGACCAACCGCTCTGCATAAATCTTACGGCCAGATCATCCAGCAGTTCAGGATGTGTGGGTTTGTCGCCCATCGCCCCGAAGTTGCTCGTCGTCCGAGCGAGCGGCTTGCCGAACAGCATGTCCCAGACGCGGTTTACGAAGATGCGAGCGGTGAGTGGATTTGACTTGTCCGCAATGAGTTTTGCCAACTCCGCCCGACCGCTTCCCTGCTTAAAGGTGATCGGCTGGTCTTTGCACAGCACTTGCAACCAGCCGCGCGGTACGGTGGCCCCAGGTGATTCGACATCGCCGCGATCATAGACAGGCAGGTCGTGCGGTGCTTGGTCGCGCACGACGTGCAGGGTACCGGGGTCCACCTGATTCGCCTTGATGCCATCCGCTTCTAGCTTGCCGTCAGGCCGAAGGCTAACCATTTGCACTGAGGCAAAAACTCCTGCCATGGCGTAGTAGTCGCGCGTGGTGATCGGATCAAATTTGTGGTCGTGACAGCGGGCGCAAGCGACGGTGAGACCGAGGAAGGTCTGGGAGACAGTGTCCACCTTTTCCGCCCACTCCTCTGCCTGCACATCCAAACGCGACCGCGCATAGAGCTTGTGACCGAGGCCGAGGAAACCCAGCGCCGGAAGATCCGCACGATTCTTTGGTTCCATTAAGTCCACGGCAAGCTGCTTTTGAATGAAGGAGTCATACGGCAGATCGGCGTTGAAGGCCGCGATCACCCAATCGCGATAGCGCCAAGCATTGGGAAAGTTGAGTGAGGTGTTATCTCCCACCTGGTGTGCTTGATCCTCCGCGTAGCGGGCCAAGTTTAACCACAGGCTAGCCATGCGTTCGCCAAACGCGCGCCGCGACAGCAGATCGTCCACCAGCCGCTCATACGCATCCGGCCTCGTATCCTGCACAAAAGCCTGCACTTGCTCGGGTGTTGGCGGGAGGCCCGTGAGATCAAAACTCAGCCGACGAATCAAGGTGCGCGCATCTGCCTCACGAGATGGCGTGAGATCCCTGGACTCCAGACGCGCCAGAACGAAGTGATCGATACGCTGCAGCGGCCATGCCTTGTCTTTTATAGACGGCAATGCCTGCTCATGAGGCGGTGCAAACGACCAATGCTGGCGAGCTTTTGCCCAGTCAATTGGAGCCGCATCGCCAGCCACCGCCCCTGTGGATACAGAGAGACCTAGCAGGCCAGCGCAGATGAGTGGGCGTATGGGACAGGCGAATGACACCTGCAAAGAACGCAACGAGGCGACGAAGGCTATCGGCGAAAGGCGATGAGGTCAGCTCACTGGTACTTCCCAAGCAGATCTCCGACCTTGCTGGCATCCACCTTTTCGTAGAAGTCGTCTTCCACCATGCAGACGGGACCAAAACCGCAGGAGGCCAGGCATTCAGCGAACTCGATGCTGTATTTCCCATCGGCGCTGGTAGCGATGGGGTGATGGTGATCGACGTGACTACGGTCAATGTTTGCCGCTTTGCAGAGGGATTCCATCAGCTCGTAGCTGCCTGCCATCGCACAGGAAAGGGTGCGGCAGACGCGGATGTGATACTTCCCGGGCTCGGTCTGGCGAAAGCCGGGATAGAAGGTGACGACCTCAAGGACCTGGATGGGCTGGAGATCCAGCTTTGCTGCGACCCAATTCACTGCCTCTTCACCGATGAAGCGGAAGTGATGCTGCACGAGGTGCAGCAGAGGCAACACGGCACTGCGCTTTGAGACGGGGTAATGCGTGATTACCTCGTCCATTTTGGCTTCCAGGTCTGGGGGGACAGTAAACATGGGCGAACTGGTCGTAGAGAAAAAAGGAACAGGGGTCAGCGGTCGCACTCGCCCATGACGAAGTCGAGACTGCCCAAGATGGCTGGCACATCGCTGACCATGGTGCCAACTAGGAGTTGGGAGAGGATGGAGAGATTGACGAAGCTGGGGCTGCGGATTTTCATCCGATGCGGCACACCGCCGCCCTTGCTGTGAATGTAGAAGCCTAGTTCGCCCTTGGGATTCTCCGCACCAAAGTAGACCTCGCCAGCAGGGGCATCGATCCCTTGGGTGGCGATGATGAAATGGTGGATCAACTCCTCCATCTTCATGAGGACGTTTTCCTTCTTGGGTAGCAGACCCTTGGCCTCCGCCACATTGATTGGGCCTTCCGGCATCTGGGCGATGACTTGGCGCAGAATGCGCACGCTCTGGCGCAATTCCTCCATGCGGACAAGATAGCGATCATAACAATCGCCTACTTTACCGACAGGAACGTCGAACTCGTACTTGTCGTAATCGAGGTAAGGGTGCGCCTTGCGCAGATCGAATTCCACACCCGAAGCACGGAGATTTGGACCGGTGAGCCCAAAAGAGATCGCGTCCTCGCGGGAAATGATGCCGACGTTTTGGGTGCGCCCGATGAAAATGGCGTTCTTCGAGAGCAGACCATCGACTTCAGCGATGACGGGTTCAAACTGGTCAAGGAATGCTGTGAGGCGGCCAAGAAAATCCGGCGTCACGTCGCGGGTCTGTCCACCCACACGCGTGTAGCTGGTGGTGAAGCGGGCTCCCGTGAGTTGCTCGCAGAGATTGTAGATCTTTTCGCGCTCGGTGAAGGTGTAAAGAAAGACCGTCATCGCCCCGACATCCATGGCGAAGACTCCGACCCCGAGGAGGTGGGAAGAAATGCGTGCGAGTTCGCAGCAGAGCACACGGATGGCCTTGCCACGCGCTGGGAGTTCCCAATCGAGCAGCTTTTCCACCGCACAGGCATAAGCGACGTTGTTCGCCAGGGGAGCCAGATAGTCCAACCGATCCGTATAAGGCACGAACTGGTTGTAGTGCATGTTTTCCGCGATCTTTTCATCGCCGCGATGCAAAAAGCCAACGTCAGGATCAGCCTTGGTGATCGTCTCCCCATCCAATTCGAGGATTAGGCGCAGCACACCGTGGGTGGCTGGGTGGGAGGGGCCCATGTTCAACACGAGCTTCTCCCCCACGATGTCAGTGGTGGTTTCTTCGACGGACTCCAGATGCCGCGCAGTTTTGGCGGCGTTGTCTAGAGCTTCGTATTCGCGCGTGACAGTAGGCATGGGGCAGGACTTGGGACTATTCGCCGCCGGGCAAAAGGGGGCAAGGCGAATTTGTGAAAAATTTCACAAGCTCGGAGATGCGCTGGCAATTGTGAATAACTGGACGGAACTCCTTATGTCACGGGGCCTCTGGCAGCGGCCCTTCGTGCTCGTACACGGTAGGATCGTCCATCTCAGCCTTGATGAAAGCCTCGCGCCGCTCCACACAAGTGCCGCAACTACCGCAGTGGAGGTCGCCGCCTTTGTAGCAAGACCAGGTTTTGCCATAATCCACCCCGAGAGCCTGACCCAGCTTGGCGATGGCGGCTTTGTCCAGGTGAATGAAGGGCCGCAGGAGCTCAATCTCCGCGTAAGTCCCCGCCCGCATGGCGGCAGCGATGCTTTGCATGAAGGGCTCCCGGCAGTCTGGATAAATCGCGTGATCTCCCGCATGGGCGGCGATAACCAGCGCCTCCGCGCCGCGACTTTCCGCGAGCCCGCAGGCGATGGAGAGCATGATGCCGTTGCGGAAGGGCACCACGGTGCGCTTCATGGTCTCTTCCTCGTAGTGGCCATCTGGGATTTCACCGCCGCTTATAAGGAGGTCAGAGGCGAACAACTGATTGATGAAGGGCAGGGGAACAACGTCGTGCCAGAGATCAAGGTGGCCACAATGCCAAGTCGCCAGCGCGAGTTCGCGTTGGTTGTGTTTGGCACCGTAGTCAAAACTGACCGCACCCACCACATCGTGCTCCGCCCGTGCCGCATACAAAGCGGTTACGGAATCCATACCACCACTGAGAAGAACAAGGACCTTGGCCATGGCAGGAAAAATCAGGGCAGACGCAACGGTTCGTCGAGATCTGGGAATCGAGCCTCGCAGGTCAATTGGATGCCCCCGCGCGGCGCGAACCTTCCGCGCACCACCGCTTGCCGAGGTGCGCAGGCTTTGACCAGATCATCAAGGATGCGGTTGACGATGGCTTCGTTGAAGGAGGCGTGATTGCGGTAAGAGGCCAGGTAGAACTTCAGGGACTTCGTCTCCACACAAGTCTCGTTGGGGATGTAGTAGATCTCCAAGTGGGCAGCATCGGGTTGGCCGGTCACGGGGCAGACGGAACTGAAGTCTGGCGCGGTCAGGTGAATGGTGTAATTGCGCCCCGGCGTTCGGTTCGCAAAAACCTCCAACCGCGCCTCATCGGGGGAGGCTGGCAGCCGGTTCTCAGATTTTCCCAGGAGCGTGATGGAGTCCGTCAATTCAGGCATGAAGCCTCTCATACATCCACAGAGGAAGGGGCGCAAGTATCCTGGGAGCGCTGGCTTCCAGCCGGGCACTCTCTCCACCGGCGCTAGCCGCACCCTCCTGGTCTGGCGCTTCGCGCGTTGACGAAGGGGCCAGCCAGGAGGCTAGCGCTCCCAGGAGGCGCTAGCGCTTCGCGCTGCTCCAGGGCCAGTCTTTCGCGCTGGCGCAAAGGCCGGCCTTCACGGGGTTTTGCTCAATGTATTGCACCACGTTCGCTAGATGATCCTGATTGCGGATGTACCAGAGTCTCAATCAAAAGGTGCAGGTGGTTTGGCATCACGACCCATGCCAACAAACGGTACCTTTGGCCATCAAAATGGAACAAAGCCTCCTCGACCACCTGAGCCACGCGGGCATCGCGCAGCGCACAGGAGCCATGCTCGGCGTCGATCCACTCTTC
>CAZCAL010000230.1:0-7416 GCA_964496625.1 uncultured Verrucomicrobiaceae bacterium
AAGGCGATACCGTCCGCGATTGGGCAATCAAAAACGAGTCCCCCGCCGCTCCAACCCAGATTCACAGCCTCGGCGTCTGCGGCGATACCCATGATGAAGCCGTAAAAACCGCCGCTTTAGCAAAGCAGAATGGCTGGAAAAACATCCTCCTCGTCACCTCCGCCTACCACATGACCCGCGCCAAGGCTACCTTTGAAAAGGCAGGCCTCACCGTCATCGCCGCCCCTTGTAATTTCACCAGCCACAGACTCCACAGCGGCAGCAGCCCCTGGCTGCATCTGCCCGGCGTCGCCGGCCCAGTGCTCATGTCCTACTGGTTCCACGAGCACATTGGCAACCTCGTCTATCGCTGGCGCGGCTGGCTGTGACGCAGGAAGCAGACGCCATCTCCCCAAATAAAAAGCGGGCGGCACAACCGAAGTCATCCCGCCCGCCCTAAACCTAAAAAGCGCCGATCTATGGCAGAGGCTTCACCATGATGTCCTTGTAGTAGGTCGTGCTCATCGGGTCGTGCCCTTGGATGGCGAACGTACCTTCGCTCAGCTTGCGGCCAGGCATGTTTTTCAATTCTTTGGCAGGGTCCCAACCTTCAGGCTCCGTGAATTCAACCGTCACCTTGCCGTTCACTGACAAAGTGATCTGCTTCCCCTTTACCGAGATCTCATAGTCGAACCATTCGCCATCGACGCTGGGTGCGGCCGGGACCTTGATGTGCTGGCCACCTTCAGGTTCCTTTTGACCTTCAGCCAGAGCGAGGATGTTGATCACCCCGTAGAGGCTGCCTGTTTTCTTGGGGTCCTTGTGGGTGCTGTTCACTTGGCACTCAAAGCCCTTGTCCGGCCAGCCAGTCGCCTGAAAGGCAGTGTGGAAGTATAGACCGGAGTTCGATCCTGGCGTCGTCTTCACTTTCGCTTTCAAGATGAAGTTTTTGAAGGTGGCCTTGCCGTCGTCCCCCACATAAAAGAGGTGGGAACGTCCGCCACTGACCTTAAGTTCGCCGTTTTCGACCGTGAAGACATTCGGAACCTCGTCATTGGATTTCCATCCCGTGAGGTCCTTTCCATTGAACATGGAGATCCAGCCATCAGCATCCCCCGCACGCAGTGAAGCAGTGCAGGCCATCAATCCCGCCAAGGCGGACAAAGTCAGAGAACGAAGTTTCATGAGGCGCGCAGCAAAGCGCAGCGGGCCAAGTTGTCCAGCACAGGTTTCCAGCCGCCACTCCAGGAGCACCGCCGGGAATCCATGTTCCGCTTCGGTGAGGTGCGCACGAACTTGACGAATGATCCGTCCCATCTCGTGGAAGGATTGTTTGCCGGCTATGTCCGAATGAAAACACCAGGACCACCCCAGCAGGAGCTGGCCAAGCTCTGATGCCCCCTCACGGCCCGACGTCCAAATCAAAGACGAACGGCTGCCCTTGCTCCTCCAGCATCTTTTTTTCTGAACCCAGATACTTTTCGGCGATGCGGTTAAACGCGCCGTCCTTCCTCATCGCTGCCAAGGTGTCATTGACGATTGCCTTGAGCGCTGCGCTATCCTTGCGGAGCCCGACCGCCCATTCCTCCACCCGCAGCGGGGCCAGGAGGGCGCGGGTCTGTTCTGGGTGTTGGGCATGGTAGTTCATGACGGAGATCTGATCATAGACCCAGGCATCGACGCTGCCATTCACGACTTCGAGCACGCAGGCTCCATCCGTATCAAGGCCGACAAATTTTGCGTCGGGGAGGTTCTTCTTGGACCAGGTCTCCCCTGTGGTGCTGATGCGCACCGCGATGCGTCGCCCCGGTGTCTTGAGGTCTGCTACGGTCTGAATGGGTGATTTTGCTGAGACCAGGACAGACAATCCAGTCTTCACGTAGGGATCAGAAAAATCAATGGATTGGCGCCGCTCATCCGTGGCACTGAGCGAGGAAATGATCATATCGATGTTGCCCGTCTGTAGCGCAGGAATGAGCCCATCGAACTGCATGTTTCGGAACTCCACCTTGCGGCCCATCTTCTCCGCGATGCGCCGCCCGATCTCCACACTGACACCGGTGATTTGCCCATCCTGATCCACATATTCGAAGGGTCGATAGGCTGCCTCCAAGCCAATGATGAGCGCTGCATCCGCTGAATCCAGCCGGTCCTTGGGTTTGCAGCCGACAAGACCAAACAGCAGAGCGAGAGTGAGAAAGCGATTCATGAGTAAAGAAACGTGCGCGGCGGATCAGCCGCCGAAGATAAATCGGGACATCCTGGCCCAGAGTGGTAGCCGCGCGGGTTGGCGGGTATTGGGATCGCCCGCAGCGGCGCATAATTCGCGCAGGGTCTCTTTGACGTCTGCATTCAAATCCCAGCGCAGGAGCAGGCTCTCCGAACCCTTGAGGACGGTGCCACTGAGCTTCATCGACAAGCGCCCCCGCCCATCCAGCAGCAACCACTCGTCCACTCCCGGCGCATCCAGTCGCATGGCTGATCCTGCGGTGCGGATACGAATCTGATCAAGCCTCTCCCCCGTCCCGACGCCGCGCAAGACATCGACGCGCGGATTCCGCACACCCGTGGAGCGCCCCAGCGCATGGAGGGTAAGCACCCAATCTCCCGATGAAACATCCACGCCGTCCGGCCAGAGGATTTCCACCTCGCCCCGACCATTTACGGGGCCTTCCCAGGTCTCGTCAGCAATCACGTCGGCATCATCTCCATCGCGATGCAGCGTCACCCGAAAGCGAGCCGCTGCCTGACTGGCCAATCGCATCCGATCAACCGTCTCAGGCTGGAGTTCCACAGGGGACGCCATCGCCATGCTGCGAATGACTGCCGCAATCTGGGAGCCCACGGCATCTGGATGACAGAGCCTGCGTGCCGCCTCCAGCCCCTGCGCGGACGCCTCGCCGCAGGCACGCTGGCAAGTCTCTGCCATCGCTGCAGCATCGCCATACGGCACTAGATGTCCTCCCGCCTCTCGCACAAATTCCGCCACCCCACCGCTGCCATCAAAGCCGACCACCGTCTTGCCAAGTGCCGCAGCCTCCACCATCGCCAGCGGATACGGATCTTCGCGAGAGGTGAGCGTAAAGACATCTGCCTCTTTCAGCCAAGCGTGGGGGTTTGACTGTGAACCAGTAAACAGAACGTGGTCTTGCAGGCCGAGAACGCGCAGTTCATGCCTCATGCGGTCTGCATCGGGGCCAGAATCCAAATCACCGATCCAGAGTCCGCCCCAGCCTTTGTCACCCGTCGCACGCAGTCTCGCCACGGTCTGCAAAAACAGATCCACGCCCTTGCGCCAACTGACCGTGCCCATCCCGCAGACAAAGTGCTGAATGCCCGCACGCATCCTCCATTGCTGGAGTTCTTCCGGGCATGGCTCCTGGGCCTGCCGCAGAGCACGGTCCACATCCACGCACTCTGGGACCACGGTGATCTTTTCCGCATCGATACCGAGAAGCCGCATGACGTCCGTTTTGACTGATTCAGAACAAGCGATGTAGTGCGCGACGTTTGCACGCAATTGGCGCAGATTTGCATCGCCCGTCACATGCAGTTCAAAGTCCATCTCATGCACATGACAGATCACCGGCAGGCCTGCCAAATTCAGTGCCTCAGCCAGCGGACCCAAAGTCGCCGTATTCAGATACGCCAACTGATAAGGTCCAGCGGCCACTCCCTCGAGATCCCGCCCGCCGACGATCAGCCGCCCCAAGGGTCGGTGCTCATTCACCGTGATCCCGCCATTCCGCAGCCAGACGGTCGGCACCATCTGGCCATGATCCTTCAGCCATTGCATCAAGCTTAAAAATCCAATGGGCGCGCCAGTGCGACTCGCCTCATGGCCGACAAAAAGAATTTTCAGAGGGGAATCAGCCATCGTCGCGATATCCAAAAACATTCAGTCGCATGTCCATTCCCATGCTGGAACCGCGCTCGATAAAGGGCCGCTGGGTCAGCGCATCGGAGACAGTGACCGCCAGCCGAAACCCGGCCTCACGCAAAATGGCCAGCAATTCATCCAGGCACTGGGGCTCGCCCTCGAAGGAATGATACTCCACAAAAATACGCTGCACCTGCCCGAGGGCACCTCGACACTCCCGCAGCACCGCCATTTCCGCGCCCTCGATGTCGAGTTTCAGCAGATCGATCCGCTCCTTCAAATACGGAGACAGACGCACCGCCCGCACCTGCTTAGTGACGCCAGCCCCACCTTCGCCCACACGACCCGCATCACTGCCCTCCCCGCTAAACGTCAAAGATCCGTCCTCGCTCCAGAGAGCCGCCTCGATCACCTCGACAGCCTCTGCGCCAGCCGCAGCCATGTTTTTGCGAAGATACACCGCCACATCGGGATCTGCCTCAAAGCACGAGATCCGTGCACCCGGGTAGCGTTTGGAAAAGAAGATCGCAGCTAGGCCGATGTTTGCCCCACCATCGATGATGCGCGGGGCATCCATCGGTGGGATCTCATACATCCGCTTTGAGAAGATCTCTTGATGCGCACTGAAGGCCGCCGGACCATCTGGGAAGACCAGCTTGATTCCATCGAACTCGGTCACCCCAGGGAGATGTCGTGGGAGCTTCGCCAGCAGATGAAAGGGGGCGGTCTCGCCACCCTTTGCCAATTGATCAGCATCGACGGCATCCAATTCTGCATCCAGCCGCTGCCCCATTTTTTTCCGGGCCTCTTTCAGGGTGCGCCGCGCTGCGCCCGCCCGACCCGCCGCGAGTTGAGCCTGAGCGTGGAGACAGACGCCGTCCACATTCATCGTGTCATGCGCCTGATCGAGAACATCCGCCGCCTTACGCCCCTCACCCGCACGCAGTGCAGCCATCGCCCGTCGCATCCGAAACCAAGCCTGCACCGTCGCAAGGAGAGACGGTAGCGGCGGCAGAGACTCAGGCAAAGGGACAGCAGACATGAACCGACAGATGAGCGGTTTTTCCCGCTGCCACAAGCTTATTTTGACATCCAAGGCCGCCGCACGCCAGATGTCGCGAGCGACGTTCAGGGTGCCTACTGCAATGCCTGCTGGTGGCGTGGTTCCCGCCTGTCAGCTGCCTGAATCGGCGTGAATCTTGACATGCAGATGGACGAGATCGTTGACCGCATGTTTGCCCAGAAAACGGAAGAAACGGCCGGATCCGTATTGACTACCGAACTCCGTGCGATCGATCTCGAACTGCGCCTGGCCCGTGAGCCGCCCAGTATCAGAGAGGCCAATCACGGCGGGGAATTCCAATGGGCGTGTCACCCCTCGCAGTGTCAGACTACCTGTTAACAGATGCGTAGGCTGGCCTTCCGTAGCTCCAGGGATTTGTTTTGCAGAATCAATCACCAAACGCGCCGTGGGATACTTCGACACGAGAAAGAAGTCGGCATCGTGCAAGTGGCGGACGAGGACATCGTGCCATTCGCTGCCAGCAAGATCATCACATGCAATGCTAGTCATGTCGATGAGCAGCTCTGCGTCGGTAAGACTACCATTTGATACATTGATGCTGCCTTCAGCGAGCTTCACCGTGCCATGGTGATGGTTGAAGAGATTGCGCCCCGTCCAGCGGATGACGCTGTCAGCAGCGTTCACCCGGAAGCAACCGTGAACTGGAATCTGGCTGGGCAGATCTCTAGTGCCTTCGATAGGAAGCCCCCCCGCCAGCCATTCGGAGAGGCCACCGGTGAATGCTTGGACATCAGTGTAACCAGCAGAGAGGAGCTTATACCGTGCAGTCTCTGCATCCATAGCACCTTCGCCCATGCCATACACCACGATTGGCTGATTAGGATCAGCGACGGCGTCTTTAACGTTCGAAACGAAGGCGGTCTCATATACGCAGGCATTGATAGAGCCAGCGATGTGCTCCGCCACGAAGACCTCTGCGGGAAGCACATGAAGGAGAATGGGCCGTGTAGGTCCAGCAAGAAGGGAGTGGAGTTCGAGCGCTGTCATGGACGGATTGAGGTTCGGCTGACTTTGTTTCAATGTTTTCAAAAGACCATAAGTTTGCTAGATGGATACGCGTGAGGTCCTCGTCTGGCAGATTGATTTTCGGGGGCGTCGGGGCGCAAGGTCGTTTGCCCCAGGGGGCAGTTTCGATCCAACGCCATTTTGAGAGAAATACGCGGATGATTCAGGCAACGGGATATTCCTCTGCCCATCTTGTGCGCTCGGGTTTGTCGTCTGGCGACCGCGCTGATCGGGATTTGTGGGGGCTCTACGCTGGCGTCCTTGATACTTGCGGCCACATCGGCGTATGGGACGTTCAAGATGCTGAGCCTTTATGAAAACGACCATGAAACTATTCGGCATCGCCCTGACCAGCCTGTTTTCCCCCTTCACCCACGCAAGCGAGGGTGAGAAGGTAGATCTTCCCGCGCCTGTGGTGAGCGGGACCAACCAAGACGGGAAGACGATCCAGTTCGCAGAGGTCTATGCAAAAGGGCCGACCGTGGTGTTCTTTTTCCCCAAAGCCGGCACCCCGGGATGCACGAAGCAGGCATGTAGTCTGCGGGACGCTTTTGAAGATCTCACTAAAGAAGGCGTCCAGGTCCTCGGCGTCTCGGTGGATAAGGTGCAAGCCCAAAAGAAATTCAGCACCAATCAGCGGCTTCCGTTTGATCTCATTGCTGATCCAGACGGCAAGATTCTGGATGCCTTTAAGGTATCCCGCATCCCCATTTTGGGTTGGGCCTCCAGGCAATGCTTCCTGATTCGGAACGGAAAAATCGTTTGGCATGACGCGGAGGCGTCCACAACGCAGCAGGCGGACGATATCCGGCGAGTCCTGAAGCAGTAGGTGCTGCAGCCAATGGTGGCGGGGTAATCTCAGCAAAAATGGGTCAAATTGACCCTTTTCCAGTGATTTGCGGGCCCTGGCGCGCAATTGACAAATGGCGATATGAAGTGAAATTTCACAAGTGCCTAGAATAGACATCCCCCGCAAATCGATCTACCGACTCTCCATTTACCAGCGCTGCCTACAGCGCCTGAAGGAGAATCGTGTGGACACGGTTTCCTCAGAGGCTCTTGCGAAAGCTGCCGGTGTAAAACCCACTCAGTTGCGCAAGGATTTGGCTTATTTTGGTCAGTTCGGAACTCGCGGACTGGGTTACAGTGTCGATGTATTGAGCACCACGATTGGCGAAGTTCTCGGGCATAACCGTCTTCAGCCCGTGATCCTTGTGGGCGTCGGAAATTTGGGCTCCGCTCTGCTGCGCTATGGGGGCTTTCGGAAGGAAGGGTTTGAGGTGGTGGCTGCCTTTGACTTGGCACCCAAAGCCCGGTCCAGCGACTCTGGGATTCAGATCCTGGGCATGGACCAGATGACGCCCTTTATCCGCATGCACCACGTCAAAATGGCGATTCTGACGGTGCCGGCAAGCGCGGCGCAGAGCGTCGCCAACACCATTGTCGAGGCTGGAATCCAGGCGGTGCT
>CAZCAL010000231.1:0-7413 GCA_964496625.1 uncultured Verrucomicrobiaceae bacterium
GGCGCTGCTGCTTGGCGGTCAAATGGCGTGGCTACCCCTCGTGGAGGCGGACGCACTTTGGTGGAGGATGAGCGGCCTCGACCATCCTATTTATATCAGATCGATCACGCTTGCTCGTCTAGGTTTTGCCAGGGGAAAAGGCAGTCACTTAATTTTGTGAATGGGGGCAGAACAATTGCCGAACGCGCAGATGGGCATTGCGTTTTCCGGGAGGCTTTGTCAGAGTGTGAGCCGCATGATTTCGAAACGAACTTTCATCCTCGCTGGGTTGCTGGCGCTGGCGTGTGCTCCATGGGGCACTGCGCAGGACTTGGCACCGAAACGCTTTGAGTTTGCGGACGGGGACCGCTTGGTGCTTCTCGGTAATACCGTGATGGAGCGGGAACAACGTTATGCTTGTCTGGAGCCGATGCTGGCGCTCGCATTGGGCGAAAAGCACATCACTGTCCGCAATCTTGCCTGGAGCGGGGATACAGTCTATGGCCATGCAAGGTCTTACTTTGGACCCCCTGAAGAAGGCCTGAAACGGCTGGAGGCACACTTGGAGTTACTGAAACCAACGGTCGTGATCCTCTGCTACGGATCGGAAATGGCGTTTGAGCGGCTCGGCGGTCTGCCAGAGTTTTTGACAGCCTATCGCAAGCTTTTGGACCTCATCCGTGAAAAATCCCCTAAAGTGCGGGTCGTGATTGCGACGCCTCCACCCCTGGAGACGCTTGCTCCACCGCTCCCAGATCAAACGGACGCGAACCGTAATTTATCTAGCCTTCGAGATGCGCTGAAGAAGTTTGCTTTGACTCAAAACGCTACGTTTGTGGACTGGTTTGAGGCCATGGGTGGGGTGCCAAAGGTGGGAGTCGTGTCGAAGCCACTGACCGAAAATGGCGTCCATTATACGGCGGCGGGGTATGAGGTGTTGGCGCGCCGCCTTATCGAAGGTCTAGGCCTGACGGTTCCCGCCTACGGTGCGGCACCATTTGAGGCTCTGCGCCATGAAGTGCTGAAAAAAGACGAGTTGTTTTTCAATCGTTGGCGGCCTCACAACGAAACCTACCTGTTTGGCTTTCGCAAACACGAGCAGGGGCAGAATGCCAAGGAAATCCCAATGTTTGACCCACTGATCGAAGAAGCGGATAAAAGAATCCAGAAGGCCAAGGCCGACGTGCTCAGCAACCCTGCAAGACTGTAAAGATGAAGATGACTCAATTTTTGGTAAAGTGTGGTCTAGTGCTCTGGATCGCAGGGACGACTGGGATCGCTCGTGCTTCCCAGCCAAAATCGCTAGCCGATGTGCCAGATCCGAGCCCTGAGGTGGAGAAGTCTGGCTTTGTGGTGCCTGAAGGCTTTGAGATCAATCTCTATGCCTCGGACCCAATGCTCCGCAAGCCAGTGCAGATGAACTGGGACAGCCAAGGGCGGCTCTGGGTGGTCAGCAGCACGACGTATCCCCACATCAAGCCGGGTGAATCCGCCAACGATCAGGTCGTTGTGCTGGAAGACAGCAATCACGATGGTGTGGCTGACAAGAGTTCCGTCTTCTCGGATGATCTACACATCCCTACGGCGGTATTGCCTGGTGATGGTGGTGTATATGTGGCGAACTCAACTGAGGTGGTCTTTCTGAAGGACACCAATGGCGACCTGAAGGCTGACGAAAAGACAATCCTGCTGTCCGGCTTTGGTACAGAGGACACTCACCACCTCCTGCATGCATTTCGTCGTGGGCCGGAGGGGTTGATCTACTTTTTGCAGTCGATCTACATTCACAGCCACATTGAGACTCCCCATGGGATCCGTCGTCTGATGGGCGGGGGTGTTTGGGAATTCCGGCCTGAGACGCGGCAATTGGAAATTTTGAGCAAGGGGCTGATTAATCCCTGGGGATTCGAATTTGACCGCTGGGGGCAGAGTTTTGCCACAGATGGCGCTGGCAGTGAGGGCATCAATTTCATTTTTCCTGGGTCAGTTTTCGCTACCAGCCCTGGTGCGTCCCGCATCCTGCACGGCATGAGCCCCGGTCAGCCAAAGCATTGCGAACTTGAGATTGTTGAAGAGCCCCACTTTCCAGATGATTGGCAGGGCACGTTCATCACCAGTGATTTCCGTGGGAATCGCATCAATCGCTTCAAAATTGAGCGCAGTGGGAGTGGGTTTGCGGCAACGCAGGTGGAAGATGTGCTGGCTTCTAACAATCGGGCATTTCGACCGATTGACGTGAAGTTAGGGCCTGACGGTGCGCTGTATATTGCGGACTGGTACAATCCGATTATTCAGCACGGCGAGGTGGATTTTCGCGATGAACGTCGCGACCACGTCCATGGGCGCATCTGGCGCCTGACGTGCAAGGGACGACCACTTTCACCGTGGCCGACGGTGGCAGGCGCTGCTGCTCCTGAGTTGCTGGAGAGCCTGAAAAGTCCACGTCGTTGGATACGCCAGATGGCAAAGGTCGAACTGCGCTCTCAGGGGGCTGCGGCAGCGGTTCCAGCCATTGATGCTTGGGCCGCTGCAATCACTGGCAAGAGTGAGGGTGATCTTCATCAGTTGCTCGAGGCGGCTTGGGCTCGCGAAGGCGTCAATGAATTCTCCCCAGTGCTGTTGCGTCGGCTCTGGGAGAGCGGTGATGCCCGGGCGAAGGCTGCCGCGCTGCGAATCTTGACGCATCGTTGGCGTGAGTTCCCGGATGCAATGAAAATTCTGGATGCTGCAGTGGCGGATGCGGATGGTTTGGTGCGGCTTTGGGCAGTGGCTGTTTTGGCTGATATGCGCACGCCAGTGGCTGCGGCAACGGCGTTGCGTGTGTTGGATCAGCCGATGGATGAGCCTCTAGATTTTGCCTTGGAGCAATTGATGCACGATCAATCTGATGTCTGGCTGCCCGCCTACACTGCGAAGAAGCTCCAGATTGACGCAAATCCCAAGCATCTGGTCTATGCACTAAAGGCGGCTGGGCGCAGCGATGCGTTGCCGCCACTGTTAGCGGCTCTGGGATCAGGGAAATTGGCTCCAGACGATGTCGCTGCTGTGCTCGGTGTTATTTCGGACGTGGGTGATGCTGCTCAATTGCAAAAGATGGCGTCGATGATCGATCAGCCCGTTCTGCAAAATGCGCGTGACGCCGCACTGGATGCGCTCATCCGTGCTGCGGAGACCCGGAAGGTGGTGCCTGCGGGTGCTGCGGCGTTTGCGGACGTGTGGCTGAAGTCTCCAGATGTGGCTGTTGCCTCCCGCGCTGCTAGACTGGTGGGGCTCTGGAAACTGGAGACCTCCCGTGGCCTATTGGCTGGCTGGTTAGGAGATGCTGCACGACCCATGGAATTGCGCACTGCAGCGATGCACGGCCTTGCTGCGCTGGGTGGTGTGGGCAGCCGTGATCTCTTCGATCAAACGCTCCATTCCAGCACGGATATCGGGATGAAGGTGCTGATGATTGACGGACTGAGCTATGTTGGCCCGCAAATGGCGGCGCAACGTGCGGTGGAGTTTTTGGCGACCGCTGAGAATGGTCAGGGCGTTGCCGCTGTTTACTCCACCTTCTTGCGCAACAAGCAATTACCAAACGTCCTCGCAGCAGCGCTGAAGGGAAAGACAATCGCACAAGCGGCTGCAGTTGAAGGCATTCGCATGGCCTCTAGCCGGGGGCTCCAGGGAGCGCTGCCCGATGCGCTCAAAGTCGCTGGTGGCGTGAAGCAGATGGATCGTCCGCTGACAGCCGAAGAGATGACGGCGATGGTTGACAAGGTGAAGAAGCAGGGAGATCCCGCACGCGGTGAGACGATTTATCGCCGTCAGCAAATGCTTTGCATGACCTGTCATGCGATTGGCGAGGCGGGCGGGTTAATCGGGCCAAACCTGGTGAGCATCGGTGCCAGTGCGCAGGTGGACTACTTGATCGAGTCACTATTGGAGCCTAGCAAGAAGATCAAAGAAGGCTATCACATGGTGATCGTCACCACAAAGGATGGGCAAGTCGTCTCTGGTGGGTTGGTGCAGGACGGGCAGTCCGAGGTGGTTATCCGTGATGCGGCCAACCAAACTCATCGAGTCGCGAAAGACAGCATTGCCAGCAAGCAAATGAGTCCTGTCTCCATGATGCCACCTGGGCTCACTGCCAGCCTGCGAGAGGATGAGTTCATCGATTTGGTGCGCTTTTTGTCGGAACTGGGACGCGAAGGGGCCTACAAATCACAGCCAGGGAGAGTCGCCCGGACGTGGAAAGTGATGGGTAAAATGGAGCAAGACGCGATTGACCGGGTGCGTCACGTGGGACTGTTTGCACTGAACGAAGCCGACAACGCCTTCCCATGGCTGCTATCCTACAGTAGTGTCGCTGGGGATTTACCGCTCGCGGATCTACCTGCCGCTCAGCGGATGTACCCCTGGTTCCCAAAAATCGCCCAGGCAGGGTTAACTCTGGCCACCGACGGCAAGGTATTGCTCAAGTTTAACGAAGTGAAGGGTGTCGTAGTGGTTGTAGATGATCATGAAATCAAGGACCTCAAGCCACTGCAACCGTTGGAGCTAAAAGCTGGCAGTCACCGAATTACCATTCTCGTGACCAAGGATGCGGGAGACTTGGCATCCATCCGGGTGGAACTGGCTGAAGGTTCTGCTCAGTGGACGGCCCCCTGAGTCAAAAAGAAGAGGATTTTGAACGTGATGGCGCAACCAAGCGTCAGTTTCGGTGTATTTACAATGTAATGGAATTGACATTGCGTTAGCGAATCCGGTAATCTGTCACGGAATCCGAAAATAATGAAAAAATCATCTCACCTCTCATTGCATCGCGGACGGACCAATGGCCGCGCTGGATTTTCGCTTGTGGAAGTGGTAATGGCCGTCGCTATTGCTGCTCTTGGGATCATCACGCTCCTTGGGCTGATTCCGCATGGGCTTAGCACGTCCCGGAAGACGATCAATGAGATTGCAACTACCCGGATCGTGGCCCAACTCATCGCGGAGATTCAGTTGGCAGATTGGAATACCCTTCAAGTCAGCTCGACTGACCAGTCGCGCCTCTTCGATGATCAAGGAGTCGAGTTAACAACATCAAGCGACGATTCGTTGATCTCTTATGTCGCACGGCTCACCTTGCCCTCCCCCGATGTTGCCCTGCCGAGAAATAACGGAACTGGTTACGAAAGCAATATCCGGCGTGTGATTGTAGACGTGGCGCCAGTGCCTGTGAAGAACTTCTTCAGCAATAATCCCGCGCCCGGTAGCTATCGCACCTTTACCCAGCTTGTTTCGAAACTTCGCTGATTCACTTGGTTCATCCTATCTGAGAGGACTCATTTTCGTCGAATTGATAGGGCTTTGCCCTGAATGGTATCAGGGAAAGGTGAAATTCGACAAAGTTTCCGGCTCACCAGATTGAACAAAGCACTGAGATAGCGCTCCAATTACAAAGAAGTCGCCATGAACACCCAATCACACCTCCGTCCAAAGCGAATCCGAATGATTTCGAGCGCAACAATGGCGCTCATTTTGAGCACCATTGGTATTCATGCCCAATCCAGCGGAGCGTGGAATTACAATGGTTCTGTCTCCTGGGATGGTATCAATTTCGTCTCCGGGTTGGATTCGCCGGTCAGACCCTGGGCACCGAATAACGTTATCCCTGGAGGGGTCGGTTCGCTTTTGCATTTCAATAATGACATCACCACCACGGCGGCAACCAGGTGGGACAAAGCACTCAGCACATTTACGGGTAACCTTCCCAACGGCACAAAAGTTCGCCTGACTTCGGCTGTGGCGCCGTTCGTTGCAAATACCGACTATTTTGTGGTGAATGCCACCGGATCGACTTTCCAACTGTCTGGGAGTGTGGGTGGTGGGTCGATCGCGATCACTGCAGCCGGTAATTTTGGAGCGACTAACTACACGACGCCTGACAACTCTGTTCTGGCGGGGACGAAATCGATCTACCTCGATGGTGCCCGAACCGTCGGGCAATTGGTGATTGGCGATCTATCGGGAGCTGAGCGGTTCAGTATTGAAGCTGGTAACCTCCCCTCGAACAATTTGATTTTTGATATGGGTACCAGCGGTGGTGGCAATACCTTCATCAATAAGTTCCAGGGAGGTTTGGATTTCATTACTGCTCCCATTGTTTTGAACGACGATTTGAACGTTCGGATCACAACGCAGATTCTCGAATTGCAGGGCGCAATGAGCGGAGCCGGCACTTTGACATCGTATGGCAATGGTCGCTTGAAAATCTCGGGGGACAGTACGATCTCGACGGTGCCACTGTGGTTGTGGAATAGAGGGACAAACAACGTCAATAATAACGCGCAGGTTGAGTTGGCGGCTACCGTGGGGAATGCGATCGGCGGTGCGATTCAGGTCGGCAATGCCAGCTTGGGGGGGAACGGTCACGCTGTTCTGCAACTTCAGCAGGGACGTGTGAATTTGAATCAGATCAAGGATACCGTGGGAGTTACCTTCGACGGTATCAATGGCCGTTGGGCATACATGAAGCTCATGGGGGGCAATGAGACGGTCGAAAGTATCATGGATTTAACAAGCGGGGCTGTGATTGAGAACCGCGAATCTGAGACGTTATCGACGGCAGCTACTTTGACAATCAATGGGACCAGTGATTCCCGCATCAGCGCCTATTTACGCAATAATGCCTACAATCCATACGCCTCGCTGGACCCCACTCCTGATGCGACAGAACTTACCAACTACAATACGGCTCCATTGAGTTTGGCCAAACAGGGCACGAGCACTCTTAGTCTTGTCGGAACCAATATCTATTACGGAGGCACAACGACCGTTTCAGGTGGGACTTTGCTTCTCGATGGAACAACGAGATTCCGGAGCAATATCACAAACAATGCCGCTGTGATCGTGAATTTCAACAGCGGCACCTGGAACTTCAATTATGACCATGATGGGGACCAGACGCTTACCAACGCCCCGGTCGGCTACACACCGACCGCATTGGTAAATCTGTCGATCACGGGCAGCGGTTCGCTGACCAAGACCGGACTGGGAATTTTTAACCTCGCTAGTAATAACACTTTCGGAGGTGGTGTCCGCGTCACGGAAGGTGGTCTTGTGCTGGGTGGGAATAATACGATCACTGGGGGCATTACGGTCTCAGGTGAGCCAACCATTGATCGCGATCTTACCCTCTCGGGGACGAACAACATTGGGTCGGCATTCAATGTCATTGGGGATTATGGTGCTGCGGCATCCACTGTTACGATTACTGGGGCTCAGACGCTGAACTCTGGCTCGCCCGCAAGTCGAGTGGTGAGCTTTACTAATACCACTGCGATTCTCAACGGAACTCTTGGCCGGATCGCTAACGCTGCAAGCATCACCTTGAGTGGTCGAGCAGGGACGAGTGGCATTTTCAGACTGGATAATTCGACAGACTCGAATGCCGACCGTGTGACC
>CAZCAL010000232.1:0-7392 GCA_964496625.1 uncultured Verrucomicrobiaceae bacterium
CCATGGCGCAATCGCTGAGGGAACACCTGGTTCCACTGCTGCGCCGGGCTTATCGTATTGACCACGCTCCAAGACATGGGCGACGCGCGGCACCTTCATCTCTTCCATGACCAATGCTGTTGGGATGCCAGCCAGCACCTCGTCCGACTTTCGCTGTGCAGCAAGGACCCTGGCTCGGGCATCCCGAATGGACGGAGCGCCGAAGTGTGCGAGATAGTCATCCAACAAAAACTCCGCATCCCTGGCCGATCTCTTGGTCGCAGGGACCTCTAAGATTCCTCGAATCCTCTCCCCTCGGAACCCATTCGACACCTGGATGGCCGACAGGTTGTGCGGGTAAATCACCAACTCATCAAGCCTTCCGTAAAAGCCCAGATTGGCATCGCGCCTTCCGATTCGCAAAGGCTCGTCATTTCGGATGGTGCCCTGCAAGGTATTGCGACGCGTCTCAAAGGCGAGCAGGGCTCCGTCTGCATACACACTCAAGCCACCAGCTGTCCGACTACCGTCATAACTGATCACCACCTGATGCCAGACGTTTGAACTCAAGGATTCAGTCGTCGAAACTTCGATCGCACTCGCACCCCAGCGATTCACCAAATTCACCTGAAGATGTCCCTTCTGCCAGATCACCTCCACGCCACGACGATTCCCCTCGCCTTCGATTTTGGACAAAGGGCAGCTCAATGATCCAGTCGCATTCAACCACAGTCCGATGGTCCACGGCGCATCGAAATCCACACGTCCGAGATCAGCCACGGCGTGCTGAGTCGCATCGAACTTTGCGCCATCGCCACGAACGCCTGACTCGAACACCAGAGCAGTGCCATGCGATTGCACACCAGGACTCAGTTTCCCAGCGAAGGGCTCATGGAACACTGAACCCTGAGGCGATGACGGCAACCCAGTGGCCGCATGCTTTTCCCACTCCGCCATTTCGGATTTAAGGTCAGCTTGAATCAAATCGAATGCCTTCTTGGCCGACGACAACTCAGCCCGACTCTGAGCGAGATTCTTTGTTTGTTCCATCGACGGCACATCGATCAGCGGTGGAGGATTGTCCTCCTTCACTAGCCCTTGCTCCGGCACGTTGTTGAAGAAGGCAAAAAGTTGATAAAACTCCCGCTGCGAGATGGGATCAAACTTGTGATCGTGACACTGTGCACAGCCTGCGGTCAGACCCAGCCAAGTCGTCATCGTCGTATCCACACGATCCACGACGTATTCCGTGCGAAACTCCTCATCAATGCTTCCGCTCTCATTATTCACCATGTGATTCCGATTGAATCCGGTGGCGATGCGTTGCGCTATGCTCGCCTTTGGAAGCAGATCTCCAGCCAGTTGCTCAATCGTAAACTGATCAAACGGCAGGTTGCTGTTGAAGGCATTGATCACCCAGTCCCGCCACAACCACATTTGCCGAGGTTTGTCTCCGAAGTATCCGTTCGTGTCAGCAAAACGTGCGGCATCAAGCCAACCCACCGCGAGGTGCTCACCAAAGTGCGGCGAAGCCAAAAGCCCATCCACCTCGGCTTCATAGCTCTCATCGGGTGTTGCTCTCACCGGTGGAGGCAGCCCTGTCAGATCTAAGGAAACACGCCGACGCAAGACCGCCGCATCCGCCTCCGACGCAAAGCTCAACCCGCGTTCCTTCAGGCTCTTTTCAACAATCGCATCAATCGAGTTTAGCTTTGAGTCCACGCTCAACGGCTCAAACGCCCAATGTTTCTGATACTTCGCCCCCTGCGCCATCCACTCCTTGAGTTGACCCATCTGCGCTGCCGAAAGCGGTTTGTTTGCCTCCGGTGGCGGCATCAGTTCATCACGATCATGAGAGGAAATCCGCTCGATCAGTTCATCCAAATTGGATCCCGGCAGATCCAAGCGCAGGTCTGCCTTGCGACTCTTCGCATCTGGCCCATGGCAGCGGAAACAGTGATCCGAAAGGATGGGCCGAATGTCCCGATTAAACGCTACCTCTCTCGCCGCCAGCCATGGCTGGATGAAGGCAAATGCGGCGATGAAGGGCAGCGATTTCACACAACCATTAGTGCAAGGATTTGATATACAGAATCAGAGACTCAAGCTGGGAATCCGTGATCACACCCGCGTAACTGGGCATGGCGTATTCTGATTTCGTGTAGGACACATGGCGCTTAGCCGCAGGTTGGAGAATGGATTCGCGGATGTAGGCCTCGTCGGCGGTGACGGTTCCTTTGCTCTTTTTGTCTTCGCCAATGTATTCGCGTTGAGTGCCGAACAGCCCCTTCCACTTCGGACCGATGTGAAACAAATCTTGATCCTTCACCGAGTGACAGGCTACGCAGCCGAGCACCTGGGAGAGGCGACGTCCCTCCTCTGCCGTCACGGGTCCCGCCGCCTGCGCAGCCATGGCACGCGGCGTGAGGTCTACCGTCACATCGCCGAAGCCCTCCGCTTTCGAATCAAACTTCACCAACTCATACGGCGTCGTGTAGATGTTCGCTTCGATTGGAATGCCATCGCGACTCGCAAGCGACCAACCAACCCGCAGCTGCATCACTGGCTTCATGCCCGGCACACCAACGAAGACACTGCGCCCGTCCTCACTCACATACGCACTGCTCGGACTCAGCCAATCGATCCCCGTGGTTCCATCCGCTTTGTATTGCGCCGACCCATAAGTGTAGGCGCGTTTGTAACCCCAGGTTGCCAGCGAATAGCTTGCCGGATCAGCCGCCTTCTTGGCATCCAAAGCCACATCAAATCGCAGCAGCACTCCCTTATCCATCGGCACGATTTCACGCGGCAAAACAGAAGGTGCACCTGTGTAGCGGACCCTCGCCAGACCGGCCAAGGTGTCCAAGGTATTGCCCCACCCGATCACCTGAAACCCTGCAAGATAAAGCTGCCCATCGGCGGGATTCACCGATCCATTCAGCGGCGGAAAATCAAAGTCACTGGTGATGCTCACCACGCTGGCCTGCGGGCGTTTGCCACGCTCATTCATCACCACCTTCAGCAACTCAGGCTTGTTAAAACAAATCTGCACCAGACTATCATTGAGCGGCCCCATCTTCGCATCGAAGAGCCACACCTGCGAAACCGCCGATGAATTCACCGCGTGCGGCATCCACGTCAGAGGCTCTGCAATCGGCGCAGGATACTCCTCCCGTGGGCGCTTATCGCTCAGGAAGCCGTAGAACTGACCATCACGCACGATATGCAGCGGCGTGCTCGGGATATACTGCCCCTCTTGATCGCTGGAGGTCACCAGGCCCGTTCGGAGGTTCACGCCTGCATTCGGCTGGCGAAATCCATAACCGATCACCGTTGCCTTGCGACCATCCGCCGAGATGCGCAGAACACTGCCGTTGTGTTTGCCCAGCGTCGTGGCTTCCTGGCCGCCTTTGGCAATGATGAACTCGCCGCCCGGTGCCAATCGCAAGGTGCTGGGAAACTCCCGCATGTCCGCTGTCTGCGCGAATGCGTTCGAGAAAAGCTCATGCACATCCGCTTCGCCATCTCCGTTGGTATCGATCAGGTGCCAGATGCCATTGCGATCAAACACAAAGATTTGACCATCGTGGATCGCACACGTCATCGGCTCGTGAAGCCCAGAGGCAAAGCGCTGCCACGTCACCGTCTTGTCGGCCCCATGAAGGCCACGAATCATCCACACATCACCGTCCACCGTCACTCCAACGCCGGTGCCGTCGGCAAGAAATTGAATGTCCGCGATCCGCACCGCACGCTTCCAGGGATTGTCATCGGGGAGACCGATGTGATCCACCACATACGCAGCTTTGGCAGTCGACGGAAGGATCGTTGATTTCGATCGTTGGGGCCAACGAACGCCTGCCGCAACCTCAGGGGTCGCCCGTGGCGCAATCACTGGAGCCTCATGCTCATCGCACAGCGCCACGCAAAACGTCACCTCTTTTTCGTGCGCTGGCACTCTGGCGATCCACAGATTTTCATCCGCCAAAAGCTCTGCCTCACCCGATATCGTCACCCCGGTCTCGATCTCTTGGGCCGGGCCATTCATCTTCGCGCCGATGATTAACAGCAGATCCTTCTTGGATGCAGCGACGCTGATGTGACGTTCCACCACCGGCCTGTCCCCGTCCTCGGACGCTTGCCACCATTCGCGCACCGCCGAGCCGCTGGCCGTGTATTCCAGGACCACCCCGTCCTTCACGAGACGCACTCGCTCAAATCTCCCCACCTCTTCACTCACCGGTCCACGACCGACCTCCTCAACACTTGGAGCAGGCTCACGCGGATCAGTCATCGATACCTTCCCGCCACTTTGCCAGCCCGGAAAGATACCATTACCCAGCCAAAGTTTACCGTCCGGCTGTGGAGCAGGAAACTGGCCGCCCGGAGTCTTGCGGCCTGCATCGAGGTAGGACCCCGGTGCCAGCGCCTTGTCCGTCACGCCCTTGCCACGCCACACCGCAGAGACCCGCAGGAGATCCGTATCAAAGCAGGCCCAGCAGTCATGGGAGAGCTTCAGCACAATGCCACGCGGCGTCAGATTGTTCACGCCCACCCCTTCTCGCCGCGCGTCCAGAATGGAGGAGAAAAACGGGAAGTCGGGTTCCACCCACGCTGCCCACGGCTGTGGCGGATAGACATTCTTTTTGGCGGGGTCAGCGGCTTGTGACGGAAGGCCAATCAGGGCAGCGAGGAGAAGAGCGGAGCGTAGATGCATCATGGGATAAAAAGGAACTCGTTACTTCGCCAGTGCCCAGTTGATCCCATTGAGTAGCAATCGACGGAAGGCAGGCATTTTGAAATCATCCCAGTGCCCCATGGAAGTGTAAAACACCCGAGATTTCTTCTCGCCATACAGGTGCGTCCACGCCACTGGCTCCGTCGCCACACCTTCCAGCGTCCCCATTAGCAGAGCCGTCGTGCCCGCTTGCAGCGGTGTGTTTTTGTAGAGTCCTCCGTGCCCGATGAGACCCTCCACAGCGACCCCGTCCATGATGGGATGAGATTCAGCGCCCGCCACCAGCGTGATCGTTGCCGGATCTTTGCCGTAGTGATTCGTGTAGTTTCCGCCCAGCACCTCATGGTCAAACTCCTGCCAGGTGGCCAGCCCTTCCTTCGGCGCTGGATCCTTGGGCCGCAGCGCAAAGCAGTGGCTCGCAGTGCGGATGCCCACCAGCGGCTTCCCTGCCGCCAAGTGCGCCCGCACCGCCTCCACCACCGCTGTCGGTGGCGTCCGACGCCGCACACTGATCAGCAGCAAATCCGCATCCTTCATCGCCTCCACAAATCCAGGGAACTGATTCTTATCTTCCGCATCTGCCTGAATGATCGTCACCCGATACGGAGCCGCCTTCAGTTCCTTCCCCGCAAATTCAGGCAAAGTCTCCCACGTGTGATACTCCTCCTCGCCAATCATGATGACAATGTGTGGAGCTTCTGCGGCGTGGAGCGGCAAGCTCATCACGGTAGCAAGGAGAAAAACGGAGCGGAGGAAGAATGATCGATTCATGGTGTCTAAGAGATTATGGTTTAACAGCGGCTTGCAGCTTCGTCTTGTTGGCCGGCCAATCAGGATTTGGCAACGCTTCCCACACGCGCAGATGGCGGAAGCTCGACTCTGTGCTGGCACCCAACATGATGCTGTGTTTGGCCACACTGATGAGTTTGTTGCTCAGCGTGGTACTCTTGTCATCGAGCGTAGCAACGACTTCATCGCCCTTGATCTCGAGAACGACGGTGTGCCATTCGTTGAGCTTGATGGGCGTCAGAACACGGCTCACAGGCCCCTTGTCACGTTGTTTGGTCGCAGGGTTGATTTTGTCTGCGTCATACGGCGTCAAGAACAGGCCACCTTGGCCAACGCTGAGCGAGATGACGTAGTCCTTCGCGTCAGTGGCTTTGACGAACAAGGAACGATACTTCCGCCCTTCATCGGGGACATCGTTCATGCGCACTTCGCACTGGATGATCGCATCGCTAAACTGGAATCCAAAAGACGCCGTCGCCGGGTGATTCGCCCCTGGGCTCTCCATTCCGGTAAAGCAATCGTCAGCAAGCTTCCAGTGGCCTGATTTGCCACCTTCAGGTCCGGCATTAAAACGCCAGCCGGTGAATCCACTGGCAAATCCCACTGGCTTTCCCGTCACGGGCGCGAGAGGAGGCACGAAGTCTTCGCTGACGAGCAACTTGCCGCGATTGGTCATCAGCGTCTGCGGCTGATCATCCGCAGCGGTGGCGACGACGCTGGTGAAGACGGAAAGGAGAAGGATTGGTAGTTTCATGGTTGGGCGAGATGTTGGAGAGTTGCGATGGCCTTTGCTTCAAAGATTTTTTGCCACTCGGGTGCGACCAGTGAATCGCAATCCTCCTGAGCATAACCGGTGTTCTTCCTCTGCTCCAACGTCGGAGTGTAGTAGATGTATCCGTTGGTGTATCCAGACACAAAGGCATGCGGGTCTTTCATGGCGGCCTTGATATTGAGGCCAATCTGAACGGTGAGTTCGCCAGGGAAGGTCACCAGCTTAAAGTCTCCCACTCGCAGGCCGCACACTTCCACCTCCAGCGTCTCCTTCCCCGCAGCCTTGGTCTCCGCGAGATGCCTTTTCAGCAAAGCCAGATTGGTATTCAATCGAGTGAGCCTTTCCATGACGTCGATGTTCTGAAGATAGGCATCCACACTGGCGCGATTGTCTGCATCTTGTCTGACGATGGGGTCTCGCCCCACCGACTGATCATGCAGGTAACTCTGCGAGTAATGCGAGGGGAAATTCGGCGTCAGGCCTTGCTCAATGAGCAGCGGCAGGAAGGTCTTGAAGTTGATGTTGGTGGGGCGCAGGGCCGCCAGCAGCTTGGTTTGCTCCGCTTGGATGGCGGCGATTCGTGTTTCGTAGTCGGCTGCACGCGGGATGGACACCACCTCATTGCTGACGCGCAAGGTCGTGTCTGGCTGAGTGGTAATGCCCCGCGCAGCAGCCAGGACGGTCGCTCCCAGCATGGTGCCCAGAGGCTCCGCATCCGGTGGGCGATTCACCTCCTTGTATCGGATGGGATTGATATCGCCGCCACAGCCTTGGACAAAAAACGCCATCACCTCTCCACCCAGTGCCTCTTCGATGACCTTCGATGCAAATCCGGGATAGTCCGCAGAGCACCCCTTGTGCGGCGGATTCATGATCGGATGGCAGGCAAATTGATAGAGCACCGCCAGCGGGGTTCCGTCCATGCGATCCAGACGCAGAAGCCCGACCTGTGGATCAATCGGACCAACACTGGCCACCTCTTCGTCGCGAGGCATCGAATAGGCCCGCCGCATGTCCACCTCGCTGCCATCCTTCATCTTCAATCGGCGATTTTCACTGATTCGATCTTCTTTCGCAGAACCAGCACCCACCCTGACCGGCACGAGACCCTTTG
>CAZCAL010000233.1:0-7309 GCA_964496625.1 uncultured Verrucomicrobiaceae bacterium
AATCCCCCCGTAGCCTATTTATTTTGGGCTCGGTCCCTGTGGATGCGAACGATGCGGCTACAGTGGAACCCCCCTCACTACCCTTATGGAACAACCTCTTTCTCTGCCCGGCCAGTCGTCGACGCTGAGCCGAATTCATGAAACTTCTGCGAAGTTTCAGCGCTACAAAATATTGCTCCGCCGGCGTTGGTGGTTCCTACTGCTGACCGCCAGTATTGGTGTTTGCGTGCAGGCCTTGCGCAGCAATAGCAAGCCGACAGAGTATGCCTCCCAGGCGAAGTTGGTGGCTGGCTCAAAGTTGACGACTACGGGGAACGGCGTGGTGGAAAACACCATGATGTCCAGCGACTTTTACGGAACAATCATCGAAACAGTCGAAAGCGCGGAGATGAAGCGCCGTGCACTGAATCGGATGAAGACGCTCTATCCTGAAATGAAGGATACCGGTGTCGATATCCGGGTTTCCCAAACAAAGGGATCGACGATCTTTAACGTGGTGGCGACGGGGCCCAGCCCCCGTTATACCCAAAATTTCCTGGATGCTCTTTTGGACGTTTTTGTGGAGTCCCGGAAGGACATGAAGAAACAGCAGTTTGAGCAGATCATCAGCACGTTTCTCAATTCCGCAGCCAAGCAAAAGAAGGAATATGAGGATTCTCTGGAGCGTGCGACAGCGTTCCGTAAGGCCAACGACATTCTGAATATCACCCAGAATCGTAACGAGTCCGCAGAAAATGTGGCCCGTTTAAACGTCGAGCGCAGTGCGCTTCTCACCGAGCGACTGAACGTTGAAATGGCACTGAAGGACGTGGATAATGCCATGACCTTGCGGGAGCGATCTGCAGGCGGGACGCCAGCTGCGGGGGCCACCACTGCACCCCAGTCCACGGCGGGCAATGATGCCGCTACAGCCGGTCTAATGGATGCAGGGCGGTCCAGGACTGCGGGAATGACGGTTCATGAATTGGAGTATTCTAACACCAAGAAGGATCTCATCCGACTCGAAAATGAGCGTCAGCGTCTTCTAATCTCCTACAAGGCGCAGCATCCGCTGGTGTTGGAGGTAGATGAGAAAGTTGCAGATGCAAATCGCCTGCTCACTTACCTGTCAGAACAATTGCGGAAAGAGGCGCAGAATCAATTGGATGACATCAACCGCCGAATTGCAGCATTGGATGAACGGCTCAACGTTGAACGGACTGCCGCTCAGGAGATGGCGTTGAAAATCGCAACGGACGAAGGGTTGCAGAAGGATCTTGAGGCTAAGAAGAAGGCCTTCGATGACATCTACAATAAGCTGGCAGAGGTCAACATGCAGGTGGATGTCACCACAGACTTCGTTGGTGTTCAGGATAAGGCGTCGATGGCAGTTGAAATGGTGGAAGATCCGCTGACTCCGATTGCGATAGGTCTGGTGATCGGCCTCGGTGCGGGTGTCGTCATCCTGCTCCTCTTTGACCGTCTGGATGACCGAATGAACTCCTACAGCGAGTTCCAGGCACTCTTTCCAAATGAAGCCGTATTGGGTCAAATCCCCGAGCAGCGCCAACGTGGTGATGTGGCACTCTTGCGTGCGAGCGATGACCGCCACCTCTACGCGGAGGCATTCCGTAACGTTCGGTCTTCGATTCTGTTTAAAAACTGGCAGGGTAAGATGCCGAAGACAATCCTTGTGACCAGTGCTGTGCCCAATGAAGGCAAGACCACGGTGACATCTAACCTTGCTGTGACGATGGCGCTGTCAGGCTCGCGCGTCTTGCTTGCAGACTGCGATCTCCGTCGCGGCGGTGTCAATGAACTCTTCAAGCTCCCTGTCACTCCAGGGCTCAGCGAGGTCTTGAAGGGTAATCTCCACTGGCGTGATGCAGTGCAAGAAACGGGTGTGCGGAAGCTGGATTTCCTGGCACGTGGCGAAGTCTTTGACCAAACCTCCGAAATGCTCCTCTCACAGACGGCGGAGGAGATGCTGAAGGAGATGGCAGAAGAGTACGATTACGTCATCTTCGATAGCGCTCCAGTTCTCGTGGCAGATGATACCGCCAGTTTTGCGCCGAAGCTCGACACCGTCCTCTTCGTTGTGCGTATGTCCTCGACAATGGCGCGCCTCTCCGGCAAGGCCTTGGACTTGCTCTATGAGCGCCAAGTGAATGTTGGTGGTGTGATTCTGAATCGCTCAAGTTCCAACCTGAAGGAGTACACCTATTACAACTACGCCAGCTACTACTATGCGCCGAAGCCAACGTCGGAGCAAACTGCGCTGCCTGGCTCTGCCAAGTCGTAGTCGGTCACATTGAAGCCTAGCCGAACATCTTTTGGTATCGCCCTCGGTAGCAACGTGGGCGATGGATTGGCGAATCTTCAGTGTGGCGTACGGTTGCTGCTGGACCGAATCCCCAAGGCTGAGCTAACGGGTGTTGGCGGCGTTTATCAGACAGCACCAGTCGATTGCCCACCAGGAACTCCGATGTTTTTGAACAGCGTCTGCGAAATCGCCGCTGACTTGACCCCTCAGGAGCTGCACCAGCACTTGATGAAGATTGAGTCTGCGCTTGGGCGGCCTCGAATTCGGGGGAAAAACGAGCCCAGGACACTTGACCTTGACCTGCTCTACGCGGGTGATTGGGTCTCTGACGATCCGGCATTAACGGTGCCACATCCGCGCCTTCACCTGCGGGAATTCGTTCTCCGACCGCTTGCGGACTTCCGACCCAACTTGGTCCTACCAGGGCAAACTCAAACGATCATTGAGTTGCTTGCCGCACTGCCGGACGACCCAGACATGCGGCTGGTTGAAGGTGCTGCGCTGGTGGAGGTGGGGTAATCTCCGCCCACCTCACCAGTTGACCTCGCCGAGGAACTTCACGCTCTCGGGAATTTGGTGCTCGGAGGATGGGCTTTCGTCCTCAATGAAGTAGTATTTCACACCGACTTTCTTCGCAGTCGCCAGGATGGCTTTCCAATCCATTTGGCCGGTGCCCAGGGTGACATCGTTCGCGACGTCCGTTTTGCCGGTCAAGGCACCTGTGGCAATGCCTTGGCGCAAATCCTTGAGGTGCATCAACTCCCAGCGGGTGGGATATTTTTCCAACAGTTTCACGGGGTCTTGGCCAGGGAAGACAACCCAAAGGACATCCATCTGGAATTTGACGTTGTTGGGGTTGGTCTCTTTGATGATCAGATCCGCTAATGTTTCACCATCCTTGTACGGCTGAAATTCAAAGCCATGGAAGTGATAGAAGAAAGTGATGCCGACCTTGGCCAGCGCTTCGCCCGCTTTGTTGAAGGTGGCGATGATGTCCCGCGCTTGGGCTTCGTTGAGCGGGTCCACATGGTCCGCCCACGCGCAGCCCGCGTATTTGAGCCCGAGTGCTTTCGCCTGCCGCGCCACCGAATCGGGATCGATCTTGTAGGCGGTGTATGGAAAATGGGCGCTGATGGCCTTGATCCCTCGCGACTCCAGCTCCGCGATGAATTTCTCTGGCTCCATGTCGTAGGTGCCAGCAAGCTCTGCGTATTTGATGCCAAAATCTTTGACCGAGTCCAGTGTGCGGGGAACGCCCTTTAGCTTGAACTGGTTGCGCAGGCTGTAGAGTTGCAGGCCCAGCGGCCCCTCGAAGGTATTGTCTCCAGCTGTGACAGATGCTGGGACGGCGGAAAAAGCGGCGAGCAAGGCTAAGAGAGCAAATTTCATGATGGAGTGAGACTACCGTGCTGACGTTGGGAAGAAAAGCGTCAACTTTGGCAAAGTGGGGCTGAAATTCGAAAAATCCCTCATCTTCTGGCGTTCGTATTTGCTCGCATCACGTCGCACTCCTGGACTCTCTCTGGAGTTGCGATGCCGCGACAGCCGTCTTTAGTGCGGCCCCAAATTCACCTCCCCCAAATAAACCTCCATGACAGCAGAAGAAGCCAAGACGCAGCTAGATCAGCAAATTCGTGAAATCATTCAGTGGCACTTTTCTCCGGAAACGGGCTGCCCGTTTTGGCTCGACTGGGCGACGAAAAACTTTGACCCTCGCGGCCAAGTAAACTGCTACGAAGACATCATCGCCAAGTTTCCGCACTTTGAGGACGAGTGGTTGCGAGATCTTCAGCCAGAGGTATGGGTGCCAGCTGCTTTCAAAGGTAAGCCATTTAACATCTTCGAGACCGGCGGAACTACTGGTATGCCAAAGCAGCGCATCGGTTGGAATGATTTCCGTGTCGATTATGAGGAGTTCAGCCACAAGTTGGACGACAAGCATTTCCCACCGGGTGAAGCCTGGATCATGGTCGGTCCCACTGGCCCACGTCGCTTGCGACTCGCTGTGGAGCACCTTGCGAACTATCGTGGAAGTTCCTGCTACTTCATTGATCTCGATCCGCGCTTCGTGAAGAAACTGATCTCCAACAAACAGTTCGATGTGGCGCGCCAGTATATGGATCACGTCGTCGATCAGGCCGTCACTATCCTGAAGCACCGCAAGATTTCCGCCATCTTCACCACGCCAAAGCTCCTTGAGGCGCTGGCGGAAAAAGTCGATCTCTATGATGCTGGAATTCGTGGCTGTTTTGTTGGGGGCACCACGATGACTCCTCAGTATGTCCGCTTCATCATCGAAGAGGTTTTAGAGAACCGCATCGGTTTCTACCCAACGTATGGGAATACTCTCATGGGCCTTGCCGCCAGTGTGCCGCTGACCCCAGAGGACAATTTCTCCAGCACCTACTACGCACCACAGCCACGTGCCGTGCTACGCGTTGTTGATCCCAAGGCGACCGAGAATACGGTTGAATACGATGCCTGGGGCCGCGTGGAACTGACCACTCTGTCCAAGGAGTTCTTCATGCCTCGATTCCTTGAGCGCGATGAAGCCATGCGCCGCCGGCCGCGTGGTCCCTATGCTTGGGATGGTGTGGCCGACGTGCGGCCTTTTGGTGCGATGGAGAAGACCATCGTCGAAGGCGTGTATTAGTCCGCCCCCCTCCATTTAGAAAGCGGCCACCCTCGAAAGAAGGTGGCCGTTCTTTTTTGGGCTACCTCAACCCGCTGTCGTGACCGCTTTTTGCAGCCCAGGCGTGCCCCAGGGGAGCCTCGGCACTACAGGAAAAAACTTTTGTAGCCGCACCAGGGTGAAGAACAGTCGCAGGCGCCAGCGCACGGACCACGGCTGATCGGGACGGCCTGCCAGGACGGCGTTGATGGCCGAGGGGAGGTCCCAGCGGGCTTGCGGTTGGAGGAAAAGTTCGAGAAAAGGCCGCGTGTAGAAGTGCTCCACGAATTCCCAAAAGGCATCCATCTTCGCACGGAATTCTTTCTCGTATTTTACCATGCCGTTGGTCATTGGCGAGTTCGCCGTAAGGGCTTCGTGCACCACCTTGGCCGCATCGCTGCCGGAGACCATGGCTAGCATTACGCCAGAGGAAAAGATGGGATCCATAAATCCAGCGGCATCTCCCACTCGCATCAATCTGGGTGAGACGAGCCTATCCACAGAGAAGGAGTAGTCCACGGCGACGTGGATCTTGCCATGCAGTTTCGCATCCACCATGCGGCGCTGAAGCTCAGGAGTGCTGGCGACGATGCGGTGAAAGAGTGCCTCGGGGTCCGCCTTGCCTGGGGTGAACTCTGTCATATCCATCACCATCCCCACGCTGGTGCGCTGTTCGGTGATTGGGATAAACCACGACCAGGCGAGATCCCGCACCACCAGCACCGTATCGCCCACTTCTTCCTCCTCCGGCATTAGCACATCATCAAAGTGGCCAAACACCGCGACCTTCCGGTGTCCTGGGCGCTCGCGGCGGATGCCTTCTTGTCGTGCTGTCACCGCAGCCATGCCGGAGCAGTCGATGACAAACCCGGCAGTGTCCGTATGCTCCACGCCTTCCGCATCCTTCCAGCGCACAGTCGCGCCGCTTTCGTTGACTGCGTGACTCAAAAAGGCAGCGCCCTCACGCACCGTCGCTCCATGGCTTCGGGCACGGTTAAGGAGCATTTCGTCAAAGGTGGATCGCTCCACTTGGAGGGCAGATTTCACCTCAGTGAAGGCTCCTTCCCCAAAAATGAGACGCGCCCCAGTGACGCCATCGCCACTGACAAATTGCGCGGCGTTCTTTACAATGTAGCGGCCATCTTCGATTTCGTCCAAGATACCGAGATCCTCAAAGACTTCCCGATTGTAGGGCAGCAGAGATTCGCCGATGTGAAATCGTGGGAAGGGCTCTCGTTCGAGAACCAGCACTTTTCGACCCTTCCGACCCAGAATGGTCGCCGCCGTTGCACCGCCTGGGCCACCACCGATCACGATGGCGTCGTAGTTTGGGGAAGGGGAGGATGACATCGGAGGATCATAGCCATGGATCGCCGCAGATGGCAAGCTGCGTTGTTTGGCTTACGGAGGCCGCATTTCGACGGTGGTTGGAGTCCGGTCTTGAACCAACTCCTGCGAGACCGCATCGACCTTGCTGCCTGGGGGAGCACAAGATCCGACAAAACCGTCGCGGTATGGGCGTGATCTTTTTGGTTGGAGATCATCTTCCAGACGCTATGGAAGGGGATGCGTTCGGTTTTGACATGGCTCCGTGCGGAGCCCTGCCGGTTTCTGTGGTTCCTGGTGGTGCTTACCTCCCTGGTCATCCCCTGGTTGACGCGTGCGACTGAGAAGCCTGGGGAGTTTTACCCTTTCTCGAACTTCCCAATGTATTCGCGGTTTTTGCCGCGCACCTATTATGTGGTGGTGACGGATCTGAGCGATGCCCCGGTGGCGACGGTGCCGCTGTCTGGTCAGGTGTCCTCCAACATCAAGAAAGCTTACGACCGCAAGCTGGATGAATTGAAAAAAGCCTCCGCTGGCAAATACAAGAAGGCGGAATTGCCTGTCGAGGAACGTCGCAAGGCGGGGGAGAAGGTGCTTGGTTGGTTGATCGAGCTTTCTGATTCGGCCAAGCTCAAAACCCTGGGTGGGTTGAGGCTCAAAGAGGTGGATCTTTTTATTGAAGACGGGAAAATCGCTCAGCGCACGCTGGACGTGGGGGAGGTGAGGCTGCCATGAGAAGCTGCTGGGCAATGCTGCGCACCGCCTTGCGCTATGAGCCGATGAACCTTGCGCGCTGGGAAGTGCTGCTAGTGCGTGCGGGGTTGGCTTGGCTAGTTTGGCGGGTGATGCTAGGGGATAGTCAATACCTCAGCCAAGATCACCCCAATGGCGTTGCGATGTTTGCGGATCTGACTTGGCTGTCAGACAATCGGTGGGAAAACATTCTGCGGCCGGTGAGCGGTGCCTGCCTCGCTGCGTGGGTGATCGGCGCACCGGGGGCGCTGGCCCTT
>CAZCAL010000234.1:0-2057 GCA_964496625.1 uncultured Verrucomicrobiaceae bacterium
TGGAATCGACGGATCACCCCACCGCCTACGACGTGTATGATCGCGTGAAGGGCCGCACGCCAGGAATCAGCCTGGCGACCGTCTATAATTGCTTGGAGCACCTTTGCTCCCGCGGCCTGATCAAGCAGGTGCATCTGGAACGTGCCCAGTCCCGGTACTGCGCGAACATCCACGAGCATGTCCATTTCCACTGCGAACGTTGTGACCGGGTGATGGATGCACTGCCCTCCACCGCCTTTGACCCTTCCGTTTTCTGGCAAATGCCCGCTGGTGCCCGCATCACGCGATCTGACGTCGCCATTCATGGCATCTGCCCCAAATGCGCCGCTGCGCACTGAACTCAATTTTATCAAACCCCTCATGTCCCTGCTCATCCATAACCTCCACGCCCAGATCCCTGGTCGCGAAATTCTCAAAGGCCTGAACCTGGAAATCAAACCTGGAGAGGTCCATGCCATTATGGGCCCGAATGGCTCCGGCAAAAGCACCCTTTCCAAGGTCCTGTGCGGCCATGAAGACTATGAAGTTACTGGAGGCGAAGTAACGCTGGATGGCACGAATTTACTGGATCTAGCAGTCGATGCCCGTGCCCGGGCAGGCCTGTTTTTGGCCTTCCAATATCCCCATGAGATCCCAGGCGTCAGCAACGCAAACTTCCTCCGCGCTGCGATGAAGGCGCGCCTGCCGGATGGCGAGGACATTGATGCGATTAAGTTCTACAAGCAGCTCTACGCACGCATGGACCAGCTCGAGATGGATCGCAGCTTTACCAGTCGCAGCGTGAATGAAGGCTTCTCCGGTGGTGAAAAGAAGCGCAATGAGATCCTTCAGTTGATGATGCTGGAACCCAAATACGCGATCTTAGATGAGACCGACTCCGGCCTCGACATCGATGCGCTGAAGATCGTCTCGCGGGGTGTGAATGCCATGCGCACTGAGGATCGCGGTTTCCTCGTCATTACCCACTACCAGCGCCTTTTGAACTACATCCAGCCTGACATCGTCCACGTGATGATGGACGGGCAAATCGTCAAGACTGGCGGCAAGGATCTTGCCCTAGAGCTTGAGGCCAAAGGTTACGATTGGGTCAAAGAAGAGCTGCTGAACGCGGCATAACCCCTGACATTCTACTTTCATGGTCACCGCCCTAGACAATGACATTTCAGACATCCACGTCGATAACGTGGGTGACTTCACCTTTCCTGAACGGAACAAATTCAATTCTGGCTTCGGCATCACCGAGAAGACCGTCGATTTTATCGCGGACGTGAAGGGTGATCCGGATTGGATTCGCGAGTTCCGGCACAAGGCGCTCAAAGTTTTCCAAGGTAAGCCGATGCCTACGCATTGGGCTACCAAGGACCTTGAAAACATCCACTTTGATGAGTTTCGCTATTACCTCAGCGATGGCCAGAAGCCAAAACGCTCTTGGGACGATGTGCCCGAGGACGTGAAAAAGACCTTTGATCGGCTCGGCATCCCTGAGCAGGAGCGTAAGTTCCTCGCGGGTGTTGAGGCGCAGTACGATTCCGAGGCTGCCTACTCCAACATCAAAGCCGCCGTCGAAGAGCAGGGTGTGATCTTTGTGAACAGCACGGAAGGTCTGCATAAGCACCCCGAAATCTTCCGCAAGTGGTTCGGAAAGGTTATCCCGACAGGCGATAACAAATTTTCCGCGCTCAACAGCGCGGTCTTCTCCGGCGGCTCGTTCATTTACGTGCCACCGGGCGTGAAAGTGAGCCATCCGCTCCAGGCCGACTTCCGCATTAATAGAGAGAAGTTTGGCCAGTTCGAGCGCACGCTCATCATCGCCGATGAAGGTTCGGAAGTGATGTACATGGAAGGTTGCACCGCACCGAAGTTTGAAACCGCGACCCTCCACAGCGCTGTCGTGGAACTCGTAGCCATGAAGGGTGCCAAGATCCAGTATGTGACCGTGCAAAACTGGAGCAGCAATGTCTTTAACCTCGTCACCAAGCGCGGCATCGCCCATGAAGATGCGGAAGTGCGCTGGATCGACTGCAATATCGGCAGTCGCTTAACGATGAAATATCCTG
>CAZCAL010000234.1:2067-2549 GCA_964496625.1 uncultured Verrucomicrobiaceae bacterium
ATGAAGGGCAAGCGCGCCCGTGGCGAGGTCATCAGCATTGCGCTGGCAAACACTGGGCAGCATCAGGACACCGGTGCCAAGATGGTGCACGCTGCGGATGACACGACTAGCAATGTCATCTCCAAATCGATCTCCATCGGCCAAGGCCGTAGCACCTATCGCGGCCTCGTTCACATCCCCAAGCACCTCAAGGGCTGCAAGAACAACACGGAGTGCGATGCCCTGCTGATCAATAGCAACAGCCGAACTGATACCTATCCCGCCATCAGCGTGCGCGGCAATGACCATGCCACGCAGCACGAGGCCAGCGTCAGCCAAGTCAGTGCCGACCAGATTTTCTACCTGATGCAGCGCGGCCTCAGTGAAGCGGAAGCCATGAGCCTCAGTGTCAATGGATTCATCAATGACCTCGTGAAAGAGTTCCCGATGGAATACAGCGTGGAGTTGAAGCGCCTGATCGATCTGGAGATGGAGGGGAGTGT
>CAZCAL010000234.1:2559-7281 GCA_964496625.1 uncultured Verrucomicrobiaceae bacterium
CTTATGCCGTCTGTCGCAGCGGTGCTTGTCATCGTGCTGCTGTGGCGTCGAGTACTCAACCTCGAACGCCGCATTTCGGACCTCACCGTGTCCATCAATGATCTGACAGACAAGGTCGACGAACTGTCAATCTCCGATCAGCATGCGCAGACCGAACACTGAAGCACCTTCATTCCGCATCAGCTAGGATCGCGAGTTCGAGTCCGGGTCCGACGTCGACCGCCTCGTCAAACAATTGCCCATACCCAAATCCAAACACACCGAGTCCGGCTGAACCAATTTGCGTTCTGACTTCGTCATTTGTCCTTCTGATAATCCCCCAATGCCCTCCCCTCTCGACACCACATCGCCGATCCTTACCTCCAAGGCTCCAGACTGGTTCCGCGCTCGCGCTGATGCCGCTTGGACGGAGTTCCAGGCCTTACCACTGCCAAGCCTGAAAGATGAGGCCTGGCGCTACTCGAATTCCAAGAGCATCGAACTTGCTGCGCATCATCCCGCGGCTGTGGCTGCGGAGGCAGACGTCCGCGCTGCCATCGCCGAGTCCGTCGGCCTGAAGGAACGGTCAGCGCGGTTTGTGTTTGTGAATGATGTGCTCGTAGAGTCTGACCACTCTGGCCTTCCAGAGGGTGTGGCTTGTGTGAGCTTCGCCGATGCCCTGCGTGATCACAGTGAGGTGCTGCAGCAACACTTCATGCAGCGGGAAATGACCCTTGGTTCCGCCAAATTTGCCGCCTTGCACCTCGCGCACGTTAAAGCTGGCGTCGTCGTCATCGTGCCAAAGGGAGCCGTCGTGGAGAAGCCGGTGGAAGTCTTCCACTGGGTCGTCGGTGATCATGCCGCCATCTTTCCACACACGTTAATCGTCGCGCAGGACAATGCGGAAGTCAGTCTGGTGGATCACTATCGCAGTCTCGATGGGCAGGGCGGTCTCAGTATTGCCGTCGCTGATCTGGTCGGTGGCACGGGTAGCCGAGTCACTTACGCCGCCTGTCAGGAACTGGCGGATGATGCCCAGGCTTTGCATCTTTCCAGCATCGTGGCTGGGCGGGATGCGGCAGTCAAAAGCTTCCAGGTGCAGTTGGGTGCCGAATTCAGCCGCAGCGAGAGCGTCAGCGATCTCGTCGGCCAAGGGGCTCGCAGTGATATGCTCAGTGTTTCCCTGCCGATCGAAGATCAGGTGGTGGACCAGCGGACTTTGCAAAATCATAAGGCTCCCCACGCCAGCAGCGACCTCCTCTACAAAAACGCCCTCTACGGGAAGGCGCGAAGCATTTTCAGCGGGCTCATCACGGTGGATGAAGGTGCGCACTTCACGGATGCCTACCAAACCTGCCGCAATCTGCTGAATAGCGACGAAGCGGAGGCAACCTCGATGCCGGGTCTAGAAATCAATGCAGATCAGGTGAAATGCAGCCACGGCAGCACCAGCGGCCCGATCAGTGACGAAGAGCTTTTCTATCTGAAGGCGCGTGGCATTAATGACAAAGAGGCCCGCAAACTGATCGTCGAGGGATTCTTGGCGGATGTTTTGAAGCGCTTTGGCAATAGCGAGGTGCTAGACATGCTCGTGGGCCGAATCGACGAAAAACTCGAGCGTACCGTTTAGCCCGAAAGCCGCGAAAGGTCGCTGCGTTCGAATTTTGTTTAGATTCGGTGGAATCTGGCAAAAAGTCAGTTGGTGCGTTGCGCAGTTCTGCCGGGGGTGGTAGATTTCCGGCCCTGCTCCCACGGCTTACCTCACCCGGGTGCTTTCCAACCCCCCGTATTTTCGCTTTTTTCAGACCGATTTTTTTATGATGGACTGGCTTTCTTCCTTGGGCCCCGTGGGCTCGTTTCTTCGTTGGGTCGTTATTTGCGTTGAAGTGATCGTGGTTTTCAACCTCATGATCCTGGTTCACGAATGGGGTCACTTCCTCGCGGCACGCTGGCGTGGGCTATACGTGGACCGCTTTCAGATTTGGTTTGGCAAGCCGATCTGGAAAAAAACCGTCAACGGCGTTCAGTACGGCCTCGGTTGCATCCCTGCCGGCGGATTCGTTTCGCTGCCGCAAATGGCCCCGATGGAATCCATTGAGGGCACCGTTCAGACCGAGGAGCCGCTGCCGCCCATCAGCGCGATGGACAAAATCATCGTGGCCTTCGCAGGGCCGCTGTTTAGCTTCATGCTGGCCGCCTTTTTCGCCTGCACTGTCTATCTAGTCGGCAAACCGCAAAGCGAAGGCCACACAACGACCACGGTGGGTTACGTCGACGAAGATAGTCCCGCTGCACAGGCAGGCATGAAGGCTGGTGATAAGATCCTCTCCATTGACGGCAAAGAGATCCTCCACTTTTCTGGGATGGTCGATAGCGTTCAGTGGGCTGTAGTCGCCAGCGAAGACAAAGTCCTGAAGGTCGTGGTGGACCGCCCTGGCGAGGGCAAGAAGGAGTTCCAGGTGGATACTAGCAAGTGGAACCTGCCCGAGGCAAAAACCGTGAAGGACTCCCCGTGGTGGCACAAACCAGTGGACTTCCTCTTCAAGCGTCCACCTCTCAAGGACATCGGTATCATTGGCAAACAGACCCCAATGGTGGGGTCCATTCAGGAGTTCAGTCCCGCCGCCGAAGCAGGGTTGAAAGCCAACGACGTCATCACCAAGATCGATGGAATCGAGCTACTCAGTAGCATCCAAATGAGCGACTACCTGAAGGCGCATCCAGAGAAGCCGACCTTCGTATTAACCGTAGTGCGGGGGAAAGAGCAGATCGAGGTGACAGTATCGCCGCGCATTCCTGATTCGCTTGCCATCGCAGCAGCCAAGACTGCTGCAGCCCCGGCGGATTCGAAAGAAGAAGTCAAGAAGGACGCAGTGCCTGATAGAAAAATGGGCATCGTCTGGGACCTCCAAGGCCAACGCACCACAGCCCATCCGGGTCCATGGGAGCAGCTCGTCGAGGCGATGAAGACAATGCGCAACACCCTCGGTGCGGTCTTTTCCTCCAAGTCAGATATCGGACTCTCCCACCTCAGTGGTCCCGCAGGGATTTTCCGCGTCTATTACAACCTCTTCGAGCGCGCGGACGGTTGGCAACTGGTCCTCTGGTTCAGCGTTATTTTGAACGTTAACCTCGCGATCCTCAATCTGTTGCCCTTCCCGGTGCTGGATGGTGGCCATATCACGATGGCTGTCGCGGAGATGATTCGCCGCAAGCCCGTGCATTCCCGCCTTTTGGAATATGTGCAGGCAGCCTGCGCGCTGACCCTTTTTGGCTTCATGATTTGGGTGACACTCAAGGATCTAGGCGACGCCTCCGGTGGAGGTGGCAGCAGTAAGATTCCGAATAATTGGCTGCCCAAAGAGCAGCGAGCCGTTACGCCGTAATCGCGCGGTCTTCAATCCACCTCCACAGCGAATCATCCCGTTTCTTCGATAGTCTCAACGCAAGTCCCTGGGCAGCGTTGAGAATTGATGGATCTGAGAGCAGTGCTTGGAGCTTTGCTGCAATCGGGATGGGTTGCAGACGATGCTTCGAGAGCGACAGTCCGGCACCGAGTCTCTCCAGCCGGTCAGCGTTGTCGAATTGATCGTGCGCCAGAGGGAAGATCAACTGCGGCACACCCGCCGCGAAGCCCTGTGCCAGCGTGCCGATGCCGCCGTGGTGGACGAAGGCTGCGCAACGTTCCAGCAACGGACCAAACGGCACATACTCCACGGCTATCATGTTCGGCGGTAGGACCGCAGGCAGTTGGGAGAGGTCCCGCGTCACTAAAACTCCGGGCTTCCCAGTTAGGCGCAGACCCTCCACCAGCGAGGCAAAATGATCCGACGCCTGGAGGTTCGCGCTACCCGCCGTGATGACGACTGGCTTCTCGGGCAGCCCATTTAGAAAGGGTTGCAAGTCCTCGCTCAGGGGTTGTTCTGTGCGCAGGTCCTCCAAAGGGAAATCCCACTGGAGGCGCGGCTCCGGCCAGTCCGGCTGTGGTGCAGCGAACCACTCGGGAAACAAGAGCAGAGCACCGTCTGGCGAGTTCCACCATTCCCGCGAAAGACTCCGTGGCGGTTCGATGCCAATTTGAGAGCAGATCGCTCGCAGACGGGGCCGCGTGATCGCATCCACTGGATTCGGCAGTCGCAGGATGGCCTTCTTCAGCCAAAGGGGTGCTCTCCTCAGGTACTGCATCCCAGGGGCTAGGATCGGCATCTCCCAGGCACTGATCAGCGCGGCAGGCTGCAAATGCACGGTCACCAACGGGATTCCCCATTTCTCCCTAGCCATGCGACCCGCAAAGGCGGTCATGGGAGCCATGATCAAATCCGGTCCATCTCCCGAGGCACGCAGCTTTTCCAGAATCGCGAAATATTGCTCCGCCGCTTTGCAGGCATATTCAAACACCAACCGCGTGCCCGTTCCCATCTTCCACAGCCGTGGATCGCGGGCCAGGCGATCAAAATCCTCCTCCTCACCCACGGGGACAAAATCCAGTCCGGCCTCGCAAACCGCCTTCTCAAAAAGGCACGCCGTCACCACCGTCACCCGATGACCGCGCTGCATCATCGCCCGCCCCATCCCCAAAAAAGGAAAAACGTCCCCGGCGCTGCCGAGCGGAAGGAACACGAAATGAGCCATGTCGAAAAGATGACCAGTAGGAAGGACTTGCCAAGTGCCGCATGACTCTCTTTCAGACGTATCCACAAATCATGATATGTTGATATGAAGGTTGACCAATCCAGGTCAAAA
>CAZCAL010000235.1:0-338 GCA_964496625.1 uncultured Verrucomicrobiaceae bacterium
CCGTGTTCACATCAAGCTGAACTGAATCACTCCACCCCCATATTCTTCCGTTATGAAAGCATCCTCCCTCTTGAGTCTAGTCTGTGTCCTGGTCGTCAGCGCTTGCGGCGACTCTTCGTCTCAAAGCGGCGCTTCTTCCGGTGCGGAAAGTGCGGACTTGGAGGTGAAGGATCCGACGGGCTATTACAAGCTGTTTAGCGATCCTTCCATCACCCAACATCCTGCCGATGGGGTGATGATTGGTGATGGTGCCACGATTTCATTCAAGTACGATGGAAGCAAAAGCCGCAAGCCTGCGATCTTGGACTACCAGTTGTTTTACGTGGATAAAGAAGGTG
>CAZCAL010000235.1:348-5497 GCA_964496625.1 uncultured Verrucomicrobiaceae bacterium
CCATTGGCGGAGGAAGTTTTGACGATCAAGGCGGTGGTGTGTACTCCAAAATCGTCACCGTTTACGATACCCCTGCGAACGGTCGTCCTGGGTTCCTGAGGTTATCGACGGTGTCGAGTGCAAAAGCCGACGGACCGATCACGGGCAGTGAAACGACCCTGGGGATGTATTCCGTCCGCTTGAAGAAATCGGCAGATTGATGCGGAGCTTTGCGTCAAGGTGTTGCACGCAGCCTCTTCCCGGTGCTCAGATCAGGCGACCAGACGCACGAAGCTGAGCCTGCATGGGCTCACCCTGGAGCGGTAGCGCTATCGTTTGATCACTGCCCCATCGCGGTGCGGAGTTCCTCGGACGCGATGTAGATGATGTCGTTGTGCTCTGCCCGATCCACCAGATGGAGGTCGATCTTGGCGGGATCGATCTTGGCCAATTCTTCGCTCATTGAGGGCGGGATCAGTTCATCGTCTTTACCGTGGAAAATCGAAATCTTCGCCCCACTGGAAGTCAGCTTTGTGACCAGGGATCGATTGTCGTATCGATGCAGATTGAGGTGCCCGAGAGGCCAAAAGAGCACCTTATTTGCCATGTCCGTCAGGGAGGTGAAGGGCGAGATTAGAATGACCCGCTTGAGTTCCAAGTGATCTGCTGCCAGCAAGGCGGCGGCCGCACCGAGGGAGTGTCCCATCACCCGGAGACGAGGACGAAGTGCGGCGATGTCTTTGGCGTTCAGCTTCTTCGCCAGCGCTTCACTGGCAGCGTTGATGCTTTCGACGATGCGCTTTGGGTTGGCACTGCCAGCGCATTTTCCGTAGCCGGGGTAGTCGATGAGGCAGTAGGCGTTTTTGCTGTCCCAGTTGCGGGTGTAGTGCAGCCAGTCGAGCGCCACCGTCCCATTCCCGCCGAAGAGGATCCAGATGGTCTCTGGCTGGACAAGACCTGTTCCTGCGGGTGGAATGTAAAACGCTGTCTGTGCCCCCTGCGAGGTGGTGAAGGTCAGTTCCTCTCCTCCTGCTCCGCGCAGATTGGCCAGATCATCTTCTTGATAAGCTCTTGGCAGGTAGATCATCTTCGATTGGCATCCCAGCAGGAAGATCACGGTCGTCAAAGATGCAATCGTGACGAGGCGGAGGAGTTTGCGCAGTGCTTTCATGGTTTTGGGACGAAGTCGTCTGGATGATGCCCGCTGACATACTTGCCATGATTGAATTCAGCGTCCCACATCAGCTTACGGTCATCGTCCCGATCAAAGGCGTGCCCGTGCCACTGGAAGTTCTCATCGTAAGTGGCCCGAAAGCGCAGCTCCCCGTATTCATACCACTTTTGCACCAATCCAAACAGTACGCCGTTCCGCATTGGGCCCTCGCGCTTCTTTTGACCGTTGGGCCAGTAGTCGATATGCAGAACTTTCTCCCCGTCCTTCCAGGTGATCTCTAGTTCGAGCACGGGCGGGTCTCCCGCAGTAAATCTGCGCTCAACGCCATTGCGCTTTCCTGCGGTGAAGGGGCGCTCGAAGAGGAGCCGCCCCTTGGCATCCACTTTGCGAACACTCCCGGTAAACGGAATTGCCGAACCAGCCTCATAGGCGAGGCCGTCGGCTTTGACCTCGATCTTCGGTTTTGAAGGCTCTGTTTTAGCGGGGGCGGGAGATGATTCTTTTTTGCAGCCGACCAGAATGGTGAGCGCGAGCATGAGGAAACTTGGGATGCGCATAGGACCACCAGCATGATGAGAGGGGGGCGGAAAAGCAAATGCGAAGTGCGTCCGAATCCATTGCACTCCCGCCGCTGTCAATCATCATGGACGGGTGAACGACCCCGCGACTGATGCCATGACCAGCCTGCACCCACGCCTTGCCGCATGGATGCGTGGGCGGTTTGGCGCGCTGACGGAGGCGCAGGGGCTGACTCTGCCGCATCTCATCGGTGGCAGATCGGTTTTGCTTAGCTCCCCGACTGGCAGCGGCAAGACCTTGGCGGGCTTTCTGGGCGTGCTGGACCATCTGCTGCGTGCGCACGAGGCAGGGGAGCTGGGGGTAGAGACTCGCGCAGTCTATGTTTCGCCACTGCGGGCACTGACGTATGACATTCAGAAAAATCTGGCGGAACCACTGCGTGAAATGGGCCTCGACGAGGTCATCCGCATCGGCCTGCGTTCTGGCGATACGAGCGCCGCCGATCGGGCAAAGCTCCGCAAGCGTCCACCGCATATTTTGCTGACGACGCCCGAGAGCCTAGCCATCATGCTACCCCAGGAGGCGCAGGCTAGGGCACTGCGGGCGTGTCGCTTTGTGGTCATCGATGAGCTGCACGCCGTGGCGGAAAACAAACGTGGAGCCCACCTTTCCCTGAGCCTGGAACGCTTGGAAAGATTGGTCGCCTGCGAGGGGCGGACTCTTTGTCGGGTGGGACTCTCTGCGACCGCTGCGCCGCTTCCCTTGCTGGCGGAACTGCTGGTTGGCGTTGGTCGCGATTGTGTGCTTGCGGAGGCGAGCATGGCGCGTCGCAGACGTGTGGAGGTGCTGTCTCCATTGCGCAAAGATCCGTATCCAGCCTCCGGTTATACGGCAGCGAGAGTGTTGGATGACATCGCTAAGATCGTGAAACGAAAGCGATCCGTCATCGTCTTTTGCAATACGCGCAGCGGCACGGAGAGCATGGCCTTGCGCTTGAAGACGGCGCTCCCGAAATTGGCGAATTTGATTGAGGCTCATCACGCTTCACTCGATCGCGATGTGCGGCTTGAGGTGGAGGATCGGCTCAAAAACGGTGAACTGCGCGCGGTGGTCTGTTCCACCAGTCTGGAGCTGGGCATTGATATCGGCTCGGTAGATACGGTGGTGATGATCTCCACGCCGAAGGGGATCAGTCGGGCGCTGCAAAGGATCGGGCGCAGCGGGCACTCCATCCATCAGGAAAGCCACGGCATCCTTGTCGCCACCAATATCAATGATCTGATGGAGTGCATCGTGTGCTCTGAGATGACGCGTGACGTTCGCTTGGATGCGGTGCGCCTCTTGGAACGTCCCCTCGATGTGCTGGCACAGCATTTGGTAGGGATTGCGATGGAGGGCTGCTTGACGCCTGATGCAGCCTTTGAGCTTGTGCAACGTTCACGCTCGTTTGCGAATCTGGAGCGCGCAGACTTTGATCGGGTGTTGCGCTACCTGGAAGGTGGTGGTCGATCCTTGGAGAAGCAGTATCGGGAAAACTTTGGCAAGGTGATGCTGGAGGACGGGGTCTTGAAAACTCCCTCAAAGAAGGTGGAACGTGAATACCTGGCGAATGTCGGTGTGATCCACACGGAAGGCATGGTGAACGTCATCCTGGGAAAGCGCAGATTGGGACAGGTGGAGGAAGGTTTCATGAAGGGCCTGCGAGTGGGCGATGTCTTTGTCTTGGCGGGACGAACGGTGCGTCTTGTGGAGACGGGCGTGGCTGAGGCCAAGGTGGAGCCTGCCGCAAGCGCCTTGCCCACCGTGCCAGCCTGGAATGCGAACAAGATGCCTCTGGCCAGTGGATTGGCGCGGGAGGTCAGACTCCTGCGAACAGAATTGGCTGCCCGACTGGCAGCAGCGATGCCGGCGGCAGAAATTGCAGACTGGATGGTGGAGCGCTTTGTGATCTCCACATCAAACGCCCGCGCAGTGGTGGATCACTGTCTGAATCAATTGGAAATCTCCCACATCCCCACGGACCGCACGTTCTTGATTGAGCGCTTTCAAGACTCGCGCCCTGGCGCAGATGAAGATCTGGTTTGCTTTTTCTTCCATTCTCTCATTGGACGTGCGGCCAATGATGCGCTCTCTCGCATCATCGCTTGGCGGGTCAAGAATGCCGTGGGTGGCAATGCCATGGTGACCATTGATGACTACGGCTTCTTGCTGACGGTGAAGGGTTTCCAAGATCTTGGATTGGAAGAGTGGCAGGAACTCTTTATGCCGGCGGCGGCTGCGCAGGACATGCATGATGCCTTGAAGGGTTCAGAGTTAGTGAAGTGGAATTTCCGTGGGGTCGCCCAGACGGGGTTGATGGTTCCGCGTAATCGCCCTGGGCAGGAGCGCAAGGTCAAGCAACTGCGCTGGAGTAGTGAGATCCTCTTCCGTGTTCTGGCAGAGCATGAGCCAGATCATCCCATGCTGATTCAGGCGGAGAAGGAGGCCACGCACACCTACCTGGATCTGCCTCGGGCGGTGGATTTCCTGGCGGAGGCTCGGACGCTGCAGTGGCAGTTTGTCGATGTGCCTGTCGTCAGCCCCTTCGCCTTTGGCATGTATGCCAGCCGCATCAGGGAGGGCATGATGCTTGAAGATCCTGAAGAAGCCATAGCCCGCTTGTGGCAGGAGTTCCGTGCGCGGAAAGGTGCCTTATCGAAAGCAACGCAGCGCCTTTGAGGTTCTGGAGCCAAAGATACTGCCGATACGCAGCCACATACTCTTCAGGCAGGCTTCGCGTAGGCGTTCCAGCTTTTCCACAGAGCCCTTCCCTTCATTCTTGTGCAGCGTCTTCCCGAGGCCCATCGCAGAGCCGAGCGATACCCAACGACTGCGCGCCATCTCACCCCGCAGACGGGATAATTCCAGCAGGCACTCGCGCTCCTTTTGCCAGCGGATCTTGTCTTCGCGCAGGGTGTCTAGTTTGCGACTGACGGTGCCGATGGAGAGGGGCTCCCTGCCATCATAGGCTCCCGCGAGCGAACGATTGGGCGACGTTTCAAATTCTGGGCCAGTGAGGGTATCGGCAAGTGCTGCCAATTCCGACTCGGGGATTTTCTTCACCAGTTGGGCCACCATGACGTAAAACATTCCGGCGTGAAAGCTGGACATGTTATCCCACAGCGCACGCATGTAGTCGAAGAAGCGGCGGCGCATCCCTGCATCGGTCGCCAAAGGCTCCGCATAGTCGTGGAAGAGATCCAGATGCATGCGCAGCATCTCGCGAATGAGCGGCTCCGGCCTCGTCGTGATAGTGTTGGAGCCATGGACTCGGTATTGCATCAGCACCTCGTCATTCAGCGCGATCTCGTCTCGCCATGCGGCGCCAGCGAGGAAGAAATAATCGTGGTTGAAGCGATACGGGCGAAACGGATTCGCCAAAAGATATTCAGCGCGGGCGAAGACGTTGCTGGTCGTGGCGATGAAGTTCCCGCGTCC
>CAZCAL010000235.1:5507-7272 GCA_964496625.1 uncultured Verrucomicrobiaceae bacterium
GTCCCAACCACTCCGCAGGAGTCAGCCCTTCGCCGATGGATTGCACCCCATAGAACCAGCGTGCGCGGGGTTCGTCCTCCTTCATTCGTTGGCCGTCTGCATCGATGACTTCGAGTCGAGTGCTAATGACGGATTTACCAGGATTTGCCTCCGCAACCGCCATGCATTGCTGCATCCGACGCGGCAAATAGCGGTCGTCCGAATTTAAAATGCTCACCCAGCCACAATCCGTCGCGGCTTCACGGATCAGCTCGTTGATGGTCTCGTGGGCACCCCGATTTTCACGCCCGCGCAGTTCGACACCACGCGCGACAAAGGGCTCCATCACCTTCATCGAGTCGTCTTTAGATCCATCATCGATCACGATGATGCGGTCTGGTGGCCGAGTCTGGGAAAGCACAGACTCCAGCGCCTCACCGATGTAGCGGGCGTGATTGTAGCAGGGAATGATGACGGCGATGCGATTGTTCATGCCAGGCCTCCCTTCACGCGCTTCAGCCAAGCTTTTTCTAATGCAGCACGATCTTGTTTGGGGGCGGCGATCTTGCGTTTCACGCGCAGTGGGCCCACCCGCACCTCGGTCCGTTGAAAAGGTGCCGCTAGGCGCAAGTCATCGCTGGCAGGTTTCTCGCTCAACTCCGCGACCCGAGGATCGGAGATGCTGGCCAGATCAACGGCAGGTAGGAGTCGGGTCAGCAGGGATCTCGGCACAGCGGGATTTTCCTCCACTGCGCAGCTCACCCGCAGGGTCGGTGCCAGCTGCTTCAGCAGCCACACCGTCAGCACCGCATCGCTACGCCAGGCGTGGACGTGTCGTGCGCCGCTCTTTGGCAGCACGTCTGCCAGATACACCGCATTGCGTGCGGCCACATAGAATTCGGTGCTATTGAGGCTATCGCCCAGTTGCCCGCGCACACCTTCGATGGTCTGCCTGTGGGCAGCGCGCCGCAGCCAGATGGACTCCACCACGCTGGCATCGGGCAGTGTTTCCATCTGCCGCAGCGTCGCACGATCTCCGCCCTTGTCCGGCCAGGCTGACTGCTCAGCCATCCAGCGCACGCCTTGTTGCACACCGGGTGCCGTCGTTAAGAGGGGCTCTCCATCCCACCGATGCGTGAGATAGACGATGGGCGTCTCCTGCCGCTCGTGCGATGGCAGACGGCCTTGCTTTGCTAGATCAATGAAGTGATCCCCCAATACCCAGGCAGTCTTTTCCAGGGTAAAAAGAGCGTCCGCACGGGCACGGCCCGCTGTTCCCATTCGGGCGCGTCGTTCGGCATCTGCCCCCAGCTCTGCGATGGCCTCCGCCAGCGCCACCTCATCGCAGGGCTCCACCAGCAGGCCCGTCTCCCCATGCGCGACCATTTCAGGAATGCCGGTGACGGTCGTCGAGACCACAGGGAGATGGCAGGCCATCGCCTCTGTGATGACGGTGGGTAAAATGTCGGACGCACCCACGGGATCAACGATGCTGGCCAGCGCAAAGAGGTCCGCCTCTGCCAGCTCCGCCTTGATTTGCTCCTGACTGCATACGCCCAGCAGTTTGACGCAATCGCCCAGTCCTTCGCGCTCGATCCGTGCCTCAAGGTCGGGCCGCATGGGGCCTTCGCCGACGATGCGCGTCTCCACGGGGATTTCCTGCTTTTTCAGCACACCACAGGCCCCGATCAGGTGCTGAAAGCCCTTGAACTCGATCAATCGACCGATGGATACCACCCGCAGTGGGGAACGGGTCTTCACCGCCGTGCGCTGAAAGTCATCCAGC
>CAZCAL010000236.1:0-418 GCA_964496625.1 uncultured Verrucomicrobiaceae bacterium
GCTAGAACTTCAACTCCTCGCCAAAGATCATCCGTGCCGCCTGCGCCACGTCCTTGTCACCGCGGCCAGACAGGTTCGCGATGATGATCTGATCCTTGCTCATCGTCGGCGCGATCTTCTTCACATAGGCAATCGCATGACTACTTTCCAAAGCAGGGATGATGCCCTCTTCGCGGCTCAGTTCCTGAAAGGCCTCAAGCGCCTCGTCATCCGTGGCAAAGGTGTACTCCACGCGGCCTTGCTCATGCAGCCAGGCGTGCTCCGGCCCAATCGCGGCGTAGTCCAGGCCCGCACTCACGGAATGGGTCAGCTCGATTTGACCATCCTCATTCGCCAGCAACCAAGTCTTGGTGCCTTGTAGGACGCCAAGCCGCCCGCCCTGAAAGCGCGCGGCAGGTTTCTCGGGGAGGATGCCTTC
>CAZCAL010000236.1:428-1775 GCA_964496625.1 uncultured Verrucomicrobiaceae bacterium
CACGCCGACCATTTTTACGTCTATGTCATTGAGGAAGGGATGAAAGAGGCCAATCGAATTGCTGCCGCCCCCGACACAGGCCACCAGCATGTCTGGCAGGCGCTCTTCGCGTTCCAAAATCTGTCGGCGAGCTTCCACCCCGATGACCCGATGGAAATCGCGCACCATCATCGGGAACGGGTGTGAACCGAGCGCAGAACCCAGGATGTAATGAGTCGTGCGCACATTTGTGACCCAATCACGCATCGCCTCGTTGACCGCTTCCTTCAGAGTCGCCTGCCCAGCAGTGACGGCGCGAACCTCAGCGCCAAGGAAACGCATCCGTGCCACATTCAGCGCCTGGCGCTCCATGTCCACCTTCCCCATGTAGATCACGCATTCAAAGCCAAATCGCGCGCAGACCGTCGCAGTCGCCACCCCATGCTGACCCGCCCCCGTCTCCGCAATGATGCGCTTTTTCCCAAGTCGCAGCGCCAACAGCGCCTGTCCGAGCGCGTTGTTGATCTTATGGGCACCTGTATGCAGCAGATCTTCCCGCTTCAGATAGATCCGCGCCCCGCCCAGCTTTTCCGTCCAACGTTCCGCCAGATAGAGAGGCGTGGGGCGCCCCACGTACTCGTGGAGAAGCCGATCCAATTCGGCTTGAAACGCGGGATCCTTGCGCGCTTTGTCGTATTCCGCACTCAGCTCATTCAGCGCCGCCATTAGCGTCTCCGGCACAAACATGCCTCCGTAACGGCCAAAGTGGCCATGCTGGTCGGGCATGGTGGGAAGAGGAAGGGCGGTGGCAGAACTCATGAAGGGATAAACGGAAAAATTGGGGTGTAATCAAGCACATTCCAGCGTGTCGTCACCTCTCTTATTAACGGCCCACGCACCATCCACGGTTGCCCGGATCCTTTGCCTGATTCATACTGCACGCCCATGAACGAGCCTGACGCCCCCGCCACCCCAGAGACACCTCGAATCGAGACCCGGGAAGAGGTCATGTTTTTTGACACGGACTGCGGTGGTGTGGTGCACAACATCGCCTACCTGCGCATGATCGAAACCGCCCGCACGCGGTTGGCGGCGCTGTTGGGGATGAAGTTGCGAGAGATGTCGCAAACTCAGCTTTTCCCAGTCGTCGTCCGCACTGAAATCGATTACCGCAAACCGGCGAAGCTGGGGGATGAGATCATCATTCGCGGCCATCTGGACGCCGTGGAGCGTGCGCGCTTCTGGTGCGCCTTTGAGATGCGTCGCGCCGAGGACGAAGCCGTCCGGCACCTCGCTGCTCGCCCATCCGGCGACGGCGGTCCTCTTCGTCGACTGGCTGCTCGGCGAGGCCGGCCAGGAGGCGCTCGG
>CAZCAL010000236.1:1785-7233 GCA_964496625.1 uncultured Verrucomicrobiaceae bacterium
GGACGAAGCGCTACTCATCACCTGCCGCCAGTCACTCGCTCTTGTTCAGATGCCGCAGGGCCGCCCGCTCCGCCTGCCGGAGGATTGGATGACGCGCTACGCTCATCTGATCAAAGCGCGTTAATCGACCAATTCGCCCACCAGCAAAAGTGCGCCAGGATAGAAGGCGGTGCCGTCAAACCGCTCTGGCTTATCGATGGTCTGATTCCGCTGCGAGAGAATCTTGGCCTTGTCCGGCTGATCGGCTTGGATCTCAATCTTCACGCTGTGCACGGCATCGGGAAGATCGCTGCCGATCATGAGTGTGGAGAGTCGGTGATAAGTGCAGTAGGAGTCAAATCGCGGGACGATCTTGGCGGGACTGTCATCCAGCGTGACGCTGACTTGGCCGCAGTCCGGGCCGATGATGTCATAAATGCTGCAACGTGTGCCTTTGAATTTGAAAGTGATGGTATCGCCAGGCTTCGAGCCTTTGTGTAGATCTGTCATGCGATTCGCCCAACGTTTGCCGAAGTCATCTGTAGTAGGGTCTAAGCGAACAAAACCCGTGGAGAGGTGGGTCTTACCAATCGGCACCAACTTAGCGTTTTCGTAGTTTGTGGCAATGAGAGGAGAGCTGAGAGCATGAGGTCCACCCTTAACGGAAGCAGCTTTGATGGGTTCCATGGAGCGGACAATGGCCTGCAAATACAGTTCGTGCCCGGTCTCTGGATGCGGGTGGACGCTGTCGGGAGCGAAGACAAACTTATCCCCTAGCGCCTTCTTTTCTTCATCCGTTTTTGGCAGAGGGGCCTTCCAGATAAGCTTGCCAGCCTTTGCAAGCTTGGCGACTTCCATCGCCATGTGGATGGTCGGGATGCCGTAGTGATCCGCAATCTTTTCCATGGCGCTGGCGGAGCGTTGAAACTTCCCCTCCAACATGGGGGGAGCGAGTGCCTCCGTCAGAGTGTAGACAAAGCAAATATCGCAGTTCGGCAGTGCCCACCAGGTCTGGCGGACGATGCCTTCCATGCAACGCTGGATTAGTTCTGGGGCAGCCCCACCATCATTTACAGCGAACTCGACAAACATCAGGTCCGGCTTCTGATCCAGCACGTCCTGCTTCAGGCGAAAAACGCCCAAATCGGAGCCTGTGCCACCAATTGCCGCATTGATCTCACTGAATTTCGCCTGCGGATAGGCTTCCTTGAACCAGGCCAAGGTCTTCACCCGATAACCGGTCTGAGCGGTGATCGAACCGCCGAAATACGCGATCTTGATGTCAGCCCCAGGAGTATTCGCCTTCGCAAAAAAGTTCGTCAAGCCAGCACGAGGACGGCATTCTTGTGCCGGGACCAAAGATTCGTCTGCCTCTGCGAGGGCAGAGGTCGCGATAGTCCCAACGCCAATGAGGAGAGCAAGAATGCGATTTAGTGTCATCAGAACACGCAACCGAGAACGCCTCAGGTGTCAACCAAATGACCTCTGTTTGACTCGCGCAGCCCATCGCCACGCCAAACCACTTGGCTGCGGTGCGTGTCTGGCTAGGATGGCGTCGTGAATGATTCCTCTTCCGTAGTCCCCACTGCTGCTCCGCGCCCTTTGCTCTGTCTTTTTGGTTACGTGGCCGCCGTCATGCTTTGTGGGGCAATGTTTGCTCCGGCTCTACATGCACTGGCGCAATCGATTCTTGCAAACTCTGGGGGTGCAGAAATGGCGGGAAAAGGGGGATGGGGCTGGCTGACATCCGAGATCGTGAAGGCTCCCTACAGTCGCTATTTCACCCGCAGTTCGCAGATTTTTGCCGTCTTGTTGCTCTGGCCTTTGATCAAATTAGCAGGCATTCACCGCGGCCTCTTGCCAGATTGGACGCCATGGCGAAGCGGGGCGCTGCAATGGTTGGCAGGATTTGTGTTGGCAGCGGGACTTCTTCTGGCAATGGGCTGGTGCTTCATCCAATCAGGCGCGTATCGCCTGCGCCCGAACGCGGATTGGCTCGCCATTGGTCCGCCTATCTCAGCCGCCTTGGGGGCGGGAATCTTGGAGGAACTGTTCTTTCGTGGGGCTGTTTTGGGCATCTTGTTGACCACGCTAAGGCGGTGGACGGCAGTGTTTTGGTGCACGCTCATTTTTGCGGCAGTGCATTTCCTGCGTGCGCCAGATGGATGGACTTTACCACCCGATCAGGCCGGCGTGTTCAGTGGTTTCGCGGTGCTGGGTGCGATTTTGCAGGGATTCACGGATGCAGAATTCTTGATCGCAGAGTTTTCGACGCTTTTTGCCGTCGGCTGGGTCTTGGCGTGGGCGCGTATGTCCACGGGCAGACTCTGGCTGGGCATTGGCCTCCACGGTGGATGGGTCTTCGGCCTGAAGTACTTCAGCGCCATCACCTCCTCATCGAAGGCGCTGAAGGCAGGCGAGTGGCTGCCGTGGATCGGGCTAAATTTGAAGATCGGCTTAGTGCCCCTGGTCGTAGTATTGATCACTGGTGGATTGGCCGTTTGGAGTATTCGTCGAAATCATTGCCTCGCCGGGAATAAATCTTGTCAGTGACTGACCGGCTGAAGTAGTCTACTCCCCACATTTTCTCCGCATGAAACAACATCAACGTGAAGCCCTTTTTGACCTGATCCTCATTTCCAGCTACGTGGACTGCCACATCTCCCTGATTGAGGAAGAGCTGATGCAGTCAGCCTTCATCGCAGAAGGCTGGGAATCCGAGCATCCCAAAGAACTGTATCTGGAAAACGCCCTCGCCCATGCCCGCGAGGCGGCGGAGTCCGACGATTCAATGGCGGCCTTCGTCGAAGATCGCGCATCTGTGTTCACAGATCGTGGGTCGCAGGTGGAAGCCTACGGCGTCCTGAAAAACATCCTGGAGCGCGATGGCCTCGGCAATGGAGAGCCCGAGTTCCTTGCACTCTTTAAGCAATCGCTGCCCAACATTCGTTGAGCAGCGCAATGCGCGGAGAGTTTGGCTACTTCGCCAAACCCATCCTGTAAACGCCACCATTCCAGTCGAGAACCAGCACTTCTTTCTGGGCGTTTTCGACGATGCCGGTGGGCTTCACCAGCACGGTAGGCTTCTTCTTGCCGTTTGCAGCAGGCTCCTGCGGGCTGGTATAAAGCAGAGTGTTGCTGATGGTCTTACCGCTGTCATCCAACTTCAGCGCCCAAAGCTTGCCGAGCACAAAGTCGCCGTAAATGTAGGCTCCCTTCAGATCCGGCATCGCCTCACCGCGATACACGATACCCCCAGTGATGCTGAGACCTTCGCCGTGATTGTACTCAAAAATGGGCTCGATCAATTTAGAGCCCTCTGGTGGAGTATCGGTGCGTAGAGGGAATTGGCGGGCCCCTTCGCGGAAGCTCCAACCGTAGTTACCACCATTGGTGATCCAGTTGATCTCTTCCCAGAGGTCCTGGCCGACATCGGCACACCAAAAGCGCCCCTTTTCATCGAAGTGGAAGCCCCAAGGGTTGCGGATGCCGTAAGCGTAGATTTGCGGCTGTGCGTTGACCCCATCGGCAAAAGGATTGTCCGCAGGGATACCGTAGGCGTTATGGAAGTCCCGCCTGTCCACATCGATACGCAGGATCTTACCGGACAGCACCGCCGTGTTTTGCGCCATGCGCAGTTCGTCATTGCGCTTTGAGGTATCGCCAACGCCGATGTACAAAAAACCATCGGAACCAAAAGCGATCTCGCCGCCGTGGTGGTTCCAGTTCACCAGGGGGATCTCAATCAATTGCCGCTCCGTTGCAGGATCAGCCACGTTGCCGTCCGATGCGGACACCTTCATTTCCGTCACCACCAAACGCTTGGGCATCTGCTGGGTGTAGCAGAGGTAAAAGAGGCCGTTTTCTTTGAATTTCGGGTGGAAGGCAAACCCATTGATCCCCTCCTCAAACTTCCCGTCTTTAGCCTCCATCGCACGATCACTGAGATCCAAAAATGTCGTCGCACTAGTGCCCGCCTCATGCTTTGGCAAAATCAGAATCTGTCCGCGCTGGAGCGCTAAAAACTCCCGCCCCGTGCCATCATTGGGAACTGCAACGGTGATTGGGAAAAGTGTCTCGATTCCCGAGTAAACGCGCTGAAGGCTCGCCAAATCAGCAGCACTTGAACTCGCCGCGAGAGCGAAACTGAGACCGAGACAACGTAGTAAGTTGGAGGAAGAAAAAACGACCATGCGGGGAGAATGACCATTTCCCCCGCCGTGGTCAACCCTCAAAAACCATCTTGAAAGGTCGGCTCCTTGCCACAGAACAAGGCCAGCACCGTCCCAGCCAAGGCCCACTCGATGATATGATCGGCCATCGCGACACCAAAATCTCTGGCAGTCATCTCGAACCAGATAAACATCGGAGCATCGACGGCTAAACCGGCAAAGAGCCCTAATGCCGCCACAAACGCAATCCGTGCCGCATAAGGGATCGTTGTGGCGTTTAGCAGCATACCGAGGATGAGGCATCCCAACAACGAGCGAACAAAGGAATAGATCAATTGCGTCGTGCGGTCTCCCTGAGCACGGCCTGGACGCACGATCGCATGGACGTAAGGGCCATCTGAGAGAGCCTTCTCATACGCAGCCTTGCTTGCAGCGACCTCATCAGGCAATGCCATGTCGGTAGGCGCATTCAAATGGGGCAATACATAGAGGCCCGCGCCATCGGTGGCGGATTTTTTGATCACCTCGGCCAGTTCAGATTCCTGCGCAAAACCGTGCATACCGCTCTGACGCCAGTCCAGAACCTGCCATGACAGCATACCCCAGCCAAAACTTAAAATAGCAGCCAGCGCCGCCCCCAAAAAGAGTTTCATGCGCCTCCGTAAGCCGAAAAATCGGCCTCAGCAAGAGGTTCCCAGACAGCATCGGTGCAGCAAACACTTCCACCACCAGGAAATGCCCGACAGCAGGAAGTGAAAAGAAAGGGTTGATTCCTCGCAGAAATCGACGAATAAGACGATCTTAAGTCGTCCTGTTGAAGGTTAGGCTGGCTATTCAGCAGGAATTGGTTCCATTTGTTGGTGTTCTAAATCCGGTTTATACAGCCCAGTCTAGCTTCTCGCAGATGGCTCATCAGCGATAACCGATATGAACACCAAGATGTATGTGGGCAATCTGCCCTTCTCCGCCTCAGACGCAGATCTACGTGATCTGTTTTCAACCTACGGTGCCGTAACAGACGTGCACCTTCCGATGGACCGTGAATCTGGCCGCCCCCGCGGTTTTGCATTTGTTTCCATGGATACACCAGAAGCAATGAACGCCGCAATCCAAGGCCTGCATGGTCAGGAGTGGCAGGGCCGCGCTTTGACAATCAATGAAGCACGTCCACGTGAAGAGCGTCGTCCATTCTCGGGTGGCGGTGGTGGCGGCGGCGGTGGTCGTGGCGGCTACGGCGGTGGCGGCGGCGGCGGTGGTCGTGGCGGCTACGGCGGTGGTGGTGGTGGCGGCGGCGGTC
>CAZCAL010000237.1:0-3475 GCA_964496625.1 uncultured Verrucomicrobiaceae bacterium
CAGACCCTGCCGGATGCCTGCGCCATGGAAAGGATCGACGCCCACTATTGATCGCGGAGCACGTTGGGGCCGAATTGGAGGAATCGATAGGCGAGAGGCACGACAAGGGTGACCACAGGAATGGCGAAGAGTAATCCGACGACCAACGCAAGGACGCCAGCCAAAATCACCAGGAGCGACATGATGCCCAGTCCAAACAGAGAGAGCGTATTATTGGCGGTGAGGCGATAGCTATACTTCAGGGCTTCAATGGGTCCCAAGTTGCGGTCCACGATCGCGTTTATAAAAAAGCCACAGCGGATTGCCATGTAAATCCCCGGCACCACCAGAGCGATCAAGCCAACGAACACGATAATGTAAAATAAGATGGCCGAGCCGAAGAGCGCGCCCAACTTCCGAGTTTGGCTGAAGAGGTCTTCTATCTTGGCTTTTTCACCCGAACAGACATTCAAGGATACGCGGGCGAGTCCGGCAGCGAGGACCATAGAAATAATGCCAGAGATCAACTTGATCGGAATCAAAAGGGGATGGAAAGCAATCTGACCGCTATTGGAGGGGACACCTGTCAGGCTCTGAGTAATGAAACCCTCCAAACCACCTAAGACCGCTACGATCACCAGATAGACAGCACCAATTCCCAAGAGCGTTCCGAAGTGCCGCTTGGTCAGTTCAATGCTCCGCTTGATGCAATTCATCACTTCGAGGGGCACGGAGCCTGGCTCAATCTCCTGCAAACTGCAGCCAGAACGGGGTGCCAGGAGATTATCAGGTGAAGTGGTGGGTGCCGCATACGGATTAAAACTCTCCGGCGCAGCAGCTACAGTCGATTCGCTAGCGAGAAGAGCCGGAACCATGCCTAGAGGCAGCCAATTCGCCATGCCTTCTGTCCACGCTAAGTCTGATTGGAGGTTTAAGTCGCTGCCTCTCATCAATCTGCGCAGTTCCTCCAGAGACACCGGGCCACGTTGTTCGCCATTTTTTGAGTAATACCACGCTTGCATAGGCCGTGAGCGTGACAGGCAGTCATCAAAACTCAAGCAATTCGTGCGTCTATCTCTCAAATTGATTCCTCATTGGAAACTAAGCGGCTACTCAATCGGCGTTCTTTGGAACGGGTAAAAGATGGACGGCGGATGAAGATGCGACTAGCCTTTGCTCCTTCAGTTATGAACATACTTTCAGCGTTTAGCTTCATCGCCAAACTATCTTACGACGAAAAGGACCATGGGCGGGCCTTAGTGTGGCAATGCCATCGCTGCGGAGACTTGCAGGACTTTCACTTCATCACGGGGGTGGGCCAATTCAAGCTGTTTGGCATGCCTTTCAATGCTCCGCACAAGGTGGCCTATGTTCGCTGCAAAAAGTGCAGCTACGATGTAAAGATCGCCCCTGAAGAAAGCCCGCTTGCGGAGACGATGCGAGATTGCACAGAACGCCTCGCGCAAGGTTCTCTCACCGCAGCCACCTATAAAAAGGAGATCGAGGCCATCCCCGCACATTTTTTGGCGGAGATCCGCGCTGTCTCCGAGAACTGGACTTGCCCCTCTTGCAACGAGGAGAACCCCATGGGTTTCGTCGAATGCTGGAGCTGCCACAAGCCCATGCCCGGCGCAGAAGACCTCGTCGCTGCCGCAGAAGCGCAAGCGAAAGAGCGCGACGCCCTGGAGGATGCCGGACAAGACAAGGGGACTGAGGGGCTCGGCAAGAAATAAACAGTCGGAGACCGAGCACAAATGGGGGTCGAGTTCTGGCTCCGTCCCTTAATTCTCCTTTCTGGTTGCGAGGGCTGGCGTCTGCGTGCATGTCCACGGCCCTTTGATCACCATGGATTTTTCCCCTCAAGCACTCGGCAAGGCGTTCCTCGAAGAGAACGCAAAAAAAGAAGGCGTGCAATGCACTGCCAGCGGTCTGCAATATCTCGTGCTAACTGAAGGCACGGGCAAGAGCCCGAAGGCCAAGGACACCGTGGTCGTCCACTATCGCGGCACCTCCATCACCGGCGCTGAATTTGATAGCTCCTACTCCCGTCGTGAGCCCGCAGAATTCCCGCTGAACCGCGTGATCAAAGGCTGGACGGAAGGTGTGCAACTCATGAAAGAGGGTGCCAAATTCAAGTTCTTCATCCCATCGAACCTCGCTTACGGCACCCGCGGCGCACCCCCAGACATCGCGCCGAACGAGACTCTGGTTTTTGAGGTGGAGTTGCTCAAGGTCTGGGAAGATTGAGCCGCCTCACGGGTGGTGCGTTAGCCCCTTGCTGAGCGCACCCGCCAGCCATCGCGAGAACTTCACTTTGCCAGTGTCGCCGAGGTGGTATCCATCGGAGAAGTCTGCCTCAGTCATCCCAGGGATCGAGGTAGCATCGCGCACCTCCATGCCATGTTGCTTGATCAGCGCGAGCGCCTCTGGAGCCACTTTCCATGGTTCCGGCTGCGGCATTGGCACAAAGATCACCTTCACCCCTCTGGACTTGCACAGCTGGATGAAGCGGGTAAGTCGGCTAAAGGTCTCCGTTTGCGTCTGCTGAACAGCTTTGCGTTTGGCAGCAGCTTCAACGAGGCGGTTATTCGTTTTGAGCCCCTCCTGGTAATTGGAGACGCAGGCGTACAAGATGGACATTTGGTGCTCCGGTTGATCGCCACACAGTGCGCTCTCTGCGCAAAGCAATGATTGCACTCTGTCGTGAAAGTACGGCAGATCATCGCGCCAAAGCACAGGGAGATCCCGCGAAGCCGTAAAGTGCCTAGCTAAGCGCGGCAGCTTTGCAGGCTCTTGATCGTGAATATGATGCGCGACAAAACCCACCACCAGAACGTCTGGATCGCTGCCCGGTGCATCAAAGTAACGTCGATAAAGGTAGAGCCAATCCAACACCGCTGTGCCCACAGGAGTGATCTTCGCGGTCTCCACTTCAGCCCCAGAATCCTTTGCCAGTTCATCCTTGAATTGCTGTTCATCAAGCCCGTGAAGCATTAGAGAGTTTCCAAAAAACAGGACTTTGGGATGACTTGCAGCCTTCGCCCGATCATTAAAGTTCCCGATGATCTGCGGGAAAGCGTGGATGTGCTTTCGGTCGTAATCCAGCGAGGGTGCCAGCACTCGAGCCACCCCTTCGACGACGGCAAGAAAGGCCAGCACTACCAGCACCACACGCAGTTCCTGTCGGAACGTCGGCGCGCGCGCGTCGGTGGGTAAGGCATCGAAATCGTGAGCAGGTCCGGCCATTGAATTAAAATTGGAAGTAGATGAACTGACCGAAAACCGGTGGAGGAAAGACGATCAGCATAAAGGCCAAGTAACAATAAGCCGCAGCACGCCACCCCCAAGGAGCGACCTCCAAACGACGCACGCTGTGGGCACGATCCAGCCAGATCTCAAACGCCAGGAGAGGCAGTACAAAGAAGGCGATCATCCCGAACCCATAGCTGGCCAGAGGCGTGACTTTTTGTGCAGTGAAGACCAAGCCCAGCATCTC
>CAZCAL010000237.1:3485-7228 GCA_964496625.1 uncultured Verrucomicrobiaceae bacterium
CCACGCCTGCGAAAAAGTGTCCGCACGGAAGAACAACCAGGCGAGGCAGACGAGTTGGAAGAACCCGATCGTTGCCAGCACACGCCCCCATGCGCCTGGCAGTTTGAACCGATCACCCGCCGCACGATAGAGGCAAAGGATGAGGCCATGCAACGCGCCCCAACCAATGAACGTCCACCCTGCGCCGTGCCAAAGTCCGCCAAGCAGCATTGTCAGCATCAGGTTACGGTAGGTCTTGAATGATCCTCCTCGATTTCCCCCCAGCGGAATGTATAAATAGTCACGCAACCATGAAGAGAGCGAGATATGCCAGCGCTGCCAAAACTCGGAGGGATTGCGTGCGAGGTAAGGCATCCGAAAATTCGTCATCAGATCGATGCCCAGCCATTTGGAAACGCCCCGCGCAATGGACGAATACCCCGCGAAGTCGCCATAGATCTGAAACGCAAACGCATAGATTCCGGCCAGCACCTCGGTGCCTGTCAGCGTGCCAGTTTCCGCCCCGAAAACACCATTGGCGATGAAGCCCAGATTGTCCGCGACCACTACCTTCAAAAACAGCCCAAACATCACGAGGTAAAGCCCTTCGGCGAAGTCTCCATCCCTCCGACGTCGCGGTTCAGTGATTTGCGGCAGCAAAGACGAAGACCGCTCAATCGGCCCAGCCACTAGCTGCGGGAAGTAGGCGACATACAAAGAGTAATCGATGAGGTTTCGGGTCGCCTTCACCTCGCCTCGATACACATCCAGTGTGTATGACATCGTTTGAAAGGTGTAGAATGAAATCCCCACTGGCAGCAACACATGCAGCGTGCTGAAGTCCGCGTGGAAGCCCAACGCTGCCAGCAGAGCCACGGCGCTCTCTGTGAAAAACCCCCAATACTTGAAGAATCCCAGGATCATCAACGAAACCCCAGCAGACACGATCACCCACCGTCGCTGCTTGCTTCGGTCCTCCGTTCCTGCGATGCCAAGCGCCGTCCAGAAACTAACAAGTGTCACCACCATGATCAGTGGCAAGAACCGCCAATCCCAGCACGCGTAGAAGTAGTAGCTGGCAGCCAAGAGCAGCAGGTTCTGGCCACGATGCGGCAAAAGCCGATGAAGCGCCCACACAAGCGCGAAGAAAATCCAGAAGGCGTAACTATTAAACAGCACGCAAACTTCAGGAGTTAAGGCTACACGCTGGGTTCATGAAGGAGGAAAGGGAGAAGGCAACGTGTTCCATACAAATCATTGAAGCTCACCCTGAGCATAGGCCGTTCGTGATGCCAAGACCAATCTTGGAAACAATCGCTGCTTTCAGCCACCCAAACTTACTCCTAGATTGTGTTGAGACTTTGTGATGTTTACGACCAAGTTCATTCCTACCCATGCCTGCGAAGAAAAAAGCTTCCGACAAACCTCTCTCGGGGGCAGCGTTGATCAAAGAGACCTGCCGACGCATCCGTGCTGCGCGGAGCTACTGGGATGCGCACAATAACCGGGCTTGCAGGGGCGAGCGAGAGAAGGCGATGGCTCTTTATGAAACCCTGAGCGAGGCAGAGAGAGAGCAAGTGCCACAGGTTCTGCGCGTTTGGTTGCGCTATCGCAGCGAGAAGTACTTTGGTGATGACCGGACGCCACCGGGGAAAAAGTAGCTGGCCGACCTCAGTTCATGCTGGTGTCTTCAGGCATCTGGGCGATGAGGCGGAACACAGGCCCCATGTCTTCTAATAAGGCGCGCCAGAGTTGGCGGGGCTTTTCAACCTTCAGCACGACGCTGCGAGGTGGAGTGATGATCCAAGAGCGGCGCTTTAGCTCGCCTTCGAGCTGGCCTTCTGTCCAGCCGGAGTAGCCGACGAAGGCACGGACTTCGTTGCCTTTGGTGAGCTCCACAATCGCGTCAGAGACTGAAAGGTGAGTTTGGCACTTTAGGCGACTCTTCATTTTGTCCCAGCGCAGGCTGGCAAAGGCGAGCTTGTCCGTTGCAACCGGTCCGCCCATGAAGACACGCACTTCGCCCAGAGGCCCAAGATTCTTGTCTGGCAAGAGATCGGCTACACGCTGATCAAGCGGGCGGTTCAAGATGTAGCCAAAGGCCCCTTCATGATCCGTATGCGCAGCCATGTAGATCACCGACCGCGAAAAATTCGGGTCGCGCAGGGCTGGCACCGCCAAAAGGAGTTTTCCAACGAATGAGGGCATTTGAAGGGTTTGAGTGAAGGAGCTTGGATTGCGTTCAGAAACTGTAGCGCAAAAGGCGTGCCGTGCACTGAAATTCCTTGTCACGCAGAGGCGGAAAGTCTTACTTTTCTTTGGTGGGTGCCGGGACTTCCTCTTTCTCCTTCATCTGGATGGGCTTGCCTTTGGGCGCATCTGGCTTTTTTCTGCCGAGGGCTTCATCGACCATGGCGCGCACTTTTTCATCGGGGCAGTTCAGCGCGTCTGCCTTTTCGAAATACTGACGTGCTTTGTCCGGCTGATTGAGCTTTTCCAAGGTGCGCCCAATGTGAAGCACGATTTCTGCATCCTCAGGCTGCAGCTCTTTGAGCAAGCCCTCTGCGCGGGTGAGTTCCTTCAGCGCGGCTTCGTAGTCGCCTTTTTTGAAATAATACCAGCCGAGGCTGTCCATAAAGGCGGGGTTGTTTGGCTCCAGAGCGTTGGCTTTGGTGATGAGCTCGCCAGCTTTATCGAGATGTTGACCAAGCTCCAGCCACATATAGCCAAGGTAGTTCATGGTATTCGCCGCCTCTTCTTCCTCTCCGCGCGGGGTGATGGAGATGCTTTTTTCAAGCTCCCGGCTGGCGTCTTCGAAACGGCCCAGTTTCTCCAAAACGACTCCATAGCCAAAATAAAAGCGCTGGTTGAAAACGTTCCCGGGGGCTGTGGATTTGGTGAGTTCATCGGCCGATGCATAGGCCTCCGCTGCTCGATGAAGATCTCCTTTTAACCGCCAAGCAACTGCGATGAGGGCATAAAAGCCTGGCACATCGGGGAAGACCTTCGTCGCACGATCAGCCAGATGAATGGCACGGTCGAATTCGCGGGTCTGAAGCAGCAACTCTGCGACGTGCTCATACTCCGTACTTTCCGCGCCACCGAGTTGGATGAGGGACTCCCAGTGCGGGATGGCTTTTTCAAACAGTTTGCGCTGTTCGTATTCGGCAGCGAGGAGACGGCGCTGCTCAATATCAGATGGAGCGTCTTTGACGATTCCCTCCAGCGTGCCTAGTGCCTGCTCATCTTCTTTGTCTGCCTTGTAAAGCCGGTAAAGGATTTTGCGTGCAGAGAGTGAGTTGGTGGCTTTGGCGAGGTCTTCGCAGACCTTGCGGGTGCGGGGAAGCTGATTGGTGAGTAGATAATACTGAGCAACTTGAAGGGTGACAGCCTCGCGATCAGGATCTTTGGCCGCGTATGCCAGCGCCTTTTCGAAAAAGGGATTCACTCGTGGCTGGTGCTCGTCGATGAGCTCAGACTGCGCCAGAGGCCAGACCTCCTGAGCGGCGCGGCCCGTCGCTAACCAAAAGTGCGGGTCGACACTGGTCTGACTACCGGCCTGTTCCATGGCCTTGATGGCGAGATCTCGCTGGCGGCGCGAGAGGTAGTGGGTGACAGCCTGACGATAGACCTGAGCGTCCGCTGGGAATTTTTTCAGCGCGGTGGTGATCGCTTTGTCACCGGTTTCCTCCCCACCAAAAGGATCGGCACTGACGTGGGTGGCCTGAAAAGTAGCAAGGTGAAGGAGAGGTGCAGCGCTGTTT
>CAZCAL010000238.1:0-4179 GCA_964496625.1 uncultured Verrucomicrobiaceae bacterium
ACAACGGTCTCGTATCCGTGCTTCGCAGCCTCAGATGTCAGCGAATCACCGATCACCTTGAAGAAAGGATTTTGTAGCGTCAGTAGAGAAGCACCAATGAGACCTCGCGATGGCTTCTTTTCCCCAGTGGTCGATTCCTTTTTCCCACAACCCTGTGCCAATAAGAGCATGCAGACTGGGACCCATACCTTTTTCCAAGATGACGAGATCATCCGTCACACTGACGATCTGTCGCAGCTAAGCAAGCGGTTTGGCACAGTGGCCAAACCGCGATGCCTGAAATCATACCACTGTTCCGCGACCACGCTTGGGCTTAGTGCTCTTCGGCTTGCCTTGAGGTAGATTCTCCTCTTGTAGGATCGTGTCCTGGGGCATCGCCTTTGCACCCTCTTCACCCTGAGCCTCTTCGTCAGTGTAAGGCTTTTGCTTTTCGTACAGCGCCAAACGCCCTTTGAATTCAGCCTCCAGCGACTTGCGCTCTTCGTCAGTCACTTCCTTGTCTTCTGCCAGAAGCGTGATGGCCTTTTTCTGCCAAAGAATCGCCTCAGCGAACTCACCATTGCGAGCCAGTGCCGCCGCCATGGTATCGACCATCTCATGCCGTTCATCTGCCCCAGATTCCGCCAGCATTTTCAGTGCGCTCTTGGCCTGCAGCACCGCCTCATCCCCGTTTTGCAAATTTGAATCTGGGCAGGTAGCCAGAAACCAAGCCAAATCGTTCGTCGCCCAGGGCTCGTCGCTTCGGGAGGCTCGCATATACCAGGCGGCTGCCCGGCGGTAATCAACAGGAACGCCACGCCCCACGTAGTAGAGGTATGCCAGCCGCGTCATCGCGGGAACATACCCCTGCTGCGCAGATTTCAGATACCACAGGGCGGCTTTAGGGGTGTTTTTCTCAGCACCCTCGCCTCGCTCAACTTTCGAACCGTAAGCGGCTTGAGCTGGGGCATACCCTTGGGAAGCTGCCTTCTGGAACCATTCGGCTGCCTTGGCGGGATCCTTTTTCACCCCAGTTCCCAGATCATACAAAATGCCCAGACTGTGCTGAGCCATCGGCAGTCCAGCGTCTGCCGCCTTGGTGTACCATTCTGCCGCCTTGACCGGGTCTTTTTTCACCGCCACGCCGTCCTCATACAGGGAGCCTAGAATGTGCTGCGCGCGGAGGTGATTTTGATCGGCTGCTTTTTGCACCCACTTCAACCCGGCCGCTTCATCTTTCGCCATCCCCTCGCCAGTGATTTGACGGATGCCAAGCTCAAACTGCGCATCTGCATCCCCACGTTCCGCCCATTGTTGGAGATCCTTTGTCGGGCTGCCGCTTTCCTGAGCGGAGACATCGGAGAGAGCTAAAAACGACAACACGCCTGCCAGCAGGGGATAGAGCCAAACATTTTTCATGATGGCCGGAAGTGTAGGCACGGTAGCGCCTCCGCACAACTGGAGAACTACACCGTTTCACTGGGTGCGGTGGTTGACGGTGACAGAGTTCTGCGCAACCCTGAACGTCCCATGAGTTTCTGGCCCGCATCGTTATCCCGCACATTCGGCTCGCTCTGGCGGTTCATCCGCCGTGTGCCGCATTTGGGGACGTGGGCCGCTCTCGTGGGACTCGGGGTGATCATCTTCCTGCGAATGAACGATTGGCACCTGCGGTTCGCGATGTCGGATGAGGATCTGGAGCAGATCATTCTACCGGATGACCCTGTTTCCATGCGGCTGACAACCATCAGCTACGCACTCAGTTGCATCCTGCCCTACCTTAAAGTCGGGGCATTGATGGGCGGTATCCTCATTCATCTAGCGCTACTCCGCGCGCTGCCGAATCTTGAAAAGATGGTCCGCCCGGCATGGGGCGCAGGCATCTATGCAGCGACTTGGATCATCGCAACAGATGTGGCAGAAAGGCTCCGCTACGCACAGCTAACGGTGAACGGAGAACCCGTCAGTTTCATCGCCTATGTCGCCAAGCTGGGCATGATCTTCATGGTTTGCGTCATGCTGCCGTTGATGCTGCACTACTACGTTCGCTGCAAACTGCTGGATCGCTACACCCTGCGCTCATTCCTTCAGCCACTGCTCTTTTGCTTCATCGCCATCGCCGCCATCATGATCCTCATCGATTTGACGGGAAACCTGCGCGACTTCCAGGAGGCTGACGTCAAATTTGGGGACATCATTGGATTTTACATCGATCTCCTGCCGTACATTTTCGAATATGTAGCACCAGCTTCCCTACTACTGGCCATGCTTTACTCCCTGACTCGGATGTCACGATCGAACGAGATTGTCTCGATGCTGGGTGCAGGCCGTAGCATCATGCAGATCCTGCGCCCAGTCTTTGTCATCGCCCTGGCGACCACCGCTCTCAGCATGGCAGCGGGCTACTACTGGGCCCCACGCGCTGAAGGGAATCGGGAGGCCATCATGAGGGCGCTGAACAAGAAAGAGTCTGGATCCATCATGGCGGAATCCCTGATGTTTCGCAATAAGGACACCCGCCGCACTTGGTATGCGGGCAGCTTTCCATTCAATCTTCGCAATGACAAAATCCGCAACGTGGAGGTTCGGCAGGAGGACGAGAACGGCGTCCTCCAGCGCACCTGGATCGCCCGCTCTGCAAATTGGTGGCCCAATGGACTGTGGCGGTTCTATGATGGCATCGAGATGACATATATCCCAGGTGAAGCGATGCCAAAGCAGACGCTCTTCCAGGGTCAAGATGGCTTGGCGACTAAGATGGATGTCACGGCATTTAGCGAGACGCCGTGGAGCATCGTCAGCTCCGCCCTTGTGCCGGACTACCTCAGTGTGCCAGAGCTAATCTCTTATCTCAAGGCCCACGAAGGTGGTGGCACAGAGAAATTGCTCTCGTTTGAGACCAATCTCTGGCAACGCTTTGCCAAGCCATGGCAGTGTCTCATCCTCGCCCTCGTCGCAGCACCTCTTGGCATCGCCTACTCCCGCCGAGGCGTTTTAGGTGGAGTCGCTGGTGCTATTTTTATCTTCCTGGGTCTGATGTTCCTGAACGAATTCTCCCTCAGCCTCGGCAAAGGGGGACACCTTCCCCCTGGTATTGCCGTCTGGATTCCCCACCTCGTTTTTGGCACCATCGCCGCAGTGTTGCTCTACTACCGGACAACGAACAAAGATCTGCCAAAAATCTCCTTTTCGGTCTTTAAGCGCGCCAAAGTTACTCGCCCTCGCAACCGCACATCCTCTGGCGTCGCCGGAGCCTAGCCCATTTCTTCCGTTCTCTTTTCCCAACCATGCAGCAAAACTGGCACATCCGCTCCCGCGCCCATCAGTGCGCTCTGACCGGCCGCCCATTCGAAGAGGGCGACGCCTTCTACACAGCCATCTACTTGGACGCCAAGACTGCCCTCTACGAGAGACGCGACGTCGCTGTGGAAGCATGGGAGGATGAACTGAAGGAGCGCACGCCGTACTCGCACTGGAAGTCCTCCTACCAGAAGCCGGAGACCGAAGGCAAAGCAGATGTGTCACCGCGTGAAAACGCCCTATCGATGCTGCAGAGGCTGATCGAAGAAGACGATGCGTACACCGAAAATTCACGCTACATTTTAGCGCTGATGCTCGAACGCAAAAAGCAGCTCGTGCCCAAAGACCGCAAGGAAACTGAGAACGGTCACCTGCTGTTCTACGAAAATAAAAAGACCGGCGATGTTTACGTCGTGCGCGACCCTGAACTGCGGCTGGATGAACTTGAGCAAGTGCAGGAGGAGATCGCCTTTCAACTAGGCTTTGGAGGCCCGGCGATTGAAGCCGCCAAGGCCGTCGGCATGAGCTTCGGACCCGACGGGAAGCTCCAAACAGAGCCCAAAGTGAAGGGAAAAAGTAGAGAAAACCCAGCCGAACCAGAACCGATCAAGGACACTCCAGTAAATTCGACAGATCAGGCTGAGCCGACCGATCTGCCACGCGCCGACCAGGAAGAGGGCTCCGATGATGAAGAGGACCTCGATGATGACGAAGAGGAGGACCTTGATGACGAAGAGGAGGACCTTGATGACGAAGAGGACCTCGATGACGATGAGGACTCAGATGATGACGAGGACCTCGATGACGAAGAGGACCTCGATGATGACGAGGACCTCGATGACGAAGAGGACCTCGATGACGAAGAGGACCTCGATGACGAAGAGGACCTCGATGACGAAG
>CAZCAL010000238.1:4279-7207 GCA_964496625.1 uncultured Verrucomicrobiaceae bacterium
AGGAGCAGAAAAGCTAACGGCCCAATCTCAGAACAGATCCTTCACCATCGTCTTGTGGGGCAGACCTACCTCAAGGTACTCCTCAGAGGCAATCCGATAGCCAGCCTTCAAATAGAATCCCAGCGCAGCGACCCTCGCGTGAAGCTCCGTTTTCGACAGACCGCGCCTAATGGCCAGAGCCTCCGCCTCTCGCAGCAGCGCCGCACCCACGCCTTGACCCCGGCACTCCTGAGCCACCGCCATTTGCCGCAGCCTCGCATGCTCTGGGTTCCAGACAATACTGATGGAGGCTACTACCTGTCCGTTCAGCATAGCGATCAAGTGGGTCTCCATAGCCTCAGCGGCAATCTGCTCCATTGAATACGCCAGCCCCAGCGGAGCGCGTAGCACCTCTTGGCGCAATTGAAGCGCCGCCTCATATTCAGGTGATCGATGCGGCACCTCAAAAAACTTTAGCTTCTGTTGCTCCATATCATTTCACTTCCGGCAGTCACTTATCACAACGATGGGGCGAACTGCGCAACCCCATGAGGGCGAGCCTAGTGGCTGCGGCCCAAACTTTCAAGGCCTGCCAGGACCGCTCATCGAACCAAAATCTCATTGCCAGAAACGCGGTTTGCGATTCACAATTCCGCCATGCCCAAATTTGCTGCCTCTCTCTTTTTTCTTTGTACCCTCGTCGCCTCCGCACAAATGCCACAGGCGATGGTCAATGCAGAACGTGCAAAGATCCTTGAAGGCGTAAAGTCCGTCCCAAAGGCCGGCACACCTGGCCCTATCGGGATTTGGGGCAACATCGCTTTCCCAATCCTTTCTGCTGCTACGGGAACCGATGCCAACGAGATGGCCGTCGCCGCCGCTGCTGCCTACGGGAAGGGGCGCATCATCCTCTTTGGCCAAAACGCCTACCTCATTGGAGGTGCAGGAGGTGACAGCGGGAAGCTCTTGACGAATTGCCTGCGCTGGGTCGGAAACAAAGAAAAGCCACGCCTCTGCGTCAAAGGTGTCCAGCAGGCGGCATTCTTTGAACAGCAAGGCTTCAAGACGGAGAAACTCGACGGCCCAATCGACAAAGGCTCACTGAATGGTTGCGACGTCCTCGTCTTGAACGCCCAAAATGTCACCGATCCAGAGGAAGGAGCCGTCTTGATTGAGTGGATCAAGAATGGTGGCGGACTGGTCGCCGGAATGACGGGATGGGCCTACGGCCAGACCAGCGGAGGCAAAGATCTTGCGACCACTCACGGCATCAATCAGGCGCTGCTACCCGCAGGTGTGGGCTTCACTGATATGAGCTCCTTTGACCAACTTCCCGCCTTTCAAGCCCGTGTTGAGCTATCCCGCTTCATGAATGCCTCAGATGCGATCAATTCCATCAAAGCCCAACGCACTGGCGGTCCTGCATTGACACCAGAAGAAACAAAGCAGGGCACCAGCGCCATCCAGATCGCCCTCGCCGCCCAACCTCCGGGACGCAGCAATCTTCAATCCGCTGTAGCCAGCGCCATGGGGGCCAGCGTCGCAGCGGCTATTCCCACCCAGGACGCCCCTCTCACCCAGGAGCAGAACGCCTCCGCCCGCATCCAACTCGGCATGGAGACGCGAATGCTGCGCCTGACTCAAACCGAGGCAATCCCGCCACATCCCGCTTCCGAGAAGTTCCCCGGCCAACCACCAGCCGACGCACCACGCGTCACCGGAGAGATCACCATCGACCCAAAGATCCCCGGCTGGACGAGCACCGGCCTCTATGCAGTGGCAGGAGATACCCTCACCATCACGCTTCCTGCCGAGCTCAAGGACAAAGGCTATTCCGTCCGAATCGGTTGCCACACAGACACCCTCTACCACCTCGATAAGTGGTTACGCGCTCCTGACATCACCAAAACCCAGCCCCTCGCCGCAGCAGAGACCAAAGCCTCCAGCGCCTTTGGTGGCCTCATTTACATTGAAGTGCCAGGCCGTGTTGCCGCAGACAGCCCCTTCACCGTCTCCATCGCAGGAGGTGTCCCTGCCCCGCTCTTTGTTCTCGGCAAAACCACTGACGAAGAATGGAATGCGGTCATTAAAAAGCGCCCTGCGCCTTGGGCAGAGTTTGCCTGTGACAAGATCATCCTCTCCGCACCCACCGAGGCCGCGCGCACCGTGAACAATCCCACCCAGCTCATGGAGTTCTGGAAAAAAGTCGTCGAAGCACAAGATGACATCGCAAACCAAACCGCAGAACGCAAACGGCCCGAGCGCATCGTCGCAGACGTGCAAATCAGCGCCGGTTACATGCACAGTGGCTACCCGATCATGGTGCCCACCAGCACCGCCATGGAGATGGTCACTTTCGGGAAACTCAAATTCCCAGGCTGGGGTTTTTACCATGAACTCGGCCACAACCATCAGCGCGGAGACTTCACCTTCGACGGCACGGGCGAGGTGACGAACAATGTCATCGGCATGTATTGTTATGAAGCCGTCTTGGGAAAAGATTGGCTCATCGGCCATCCTGCCATTTCAGAAGATGCCCGCAAAGAGCACATCAGCGCCATTAAAAAGGCCAACAACAAATGGCAAGAGTGGAAGAGCAACCCCTTCACCGCCCTCACCACCTACATTCAGTTGATCCAAGCATTTGGATGGGAAAGCTGGCGCACCTACTTGCATTCGTTTGAAGATTCCTCCTTCGGCCCGCCGCCTGCAAACGATGATGAACGACGCGATCAGTTCCTCATCCGCTACTCAAAGATCGCCAACAAAAACCTTGGCCCCTTCTTCGATGCTTGGGGAATCCCAGTCAGTTCAGGTGCCAAGGCCGCTGTCGAAAAATTAGAGGCCTGGATGCCGAAGGGGCTGTAAAGAGGCGGAGACCCACCTCAAGGAGCCGCATCCGTATAGAACTCAATCTCTGCGACCTGGCCATAGCTGCTCGCTGGCCCG
>CAZCAL010000239.1:0-7202 GCA_964496625.1 uncultured Verrucomicrobiaceae bacterium
GCTGCACGTGGTTGGTGGGTGTGTTGATGATTTTGCCGAGCCACGATTTCATGAGCCAGTTCGGGTGATATTCGTAGCCGGTGTGACCGATGACATTGAAGGTGATCTGCCAGATCATGAAGGCAAAAAAAGCCAGTGGATGCATGGGCAGGGTGAAGGCCAGCAAGGGGAAAATGCCAGCCTGAACGGCGGCCTCCAGTGGGGCGAAGGAGTAGGCGGCCCAGGGGCTGGGATTGGTGCTCTCATGGTGGACGCGGTGGAAGAGCTTGAATAACCTCCGATGATGCATGAGGCGATGCGTCCAATAGAACCACGTGTCGTGCACGATGATGGCAATGCCGATGCTGCACACAAACCATGGCCAACCGTGGGAGTCGATTTTTCGGTAGAACTGCATGCCGACGACTTTGCCCAAAAGGATGGTGCCACTTCCGACGAGCCCATAAATCAAAGCGGTGAGCAGAGACCACTTCAGTTCCCGGCCAACGTCAGCGGCGGATGGGTCTCGCTGAATGATCTTGCGCCGCCACCAGCGCTTTTTGAAGAACAGGTAAGCCAGCAACCACGCGAATCCAGCGAACAAGGCGTAGCGCACCCAGTTCTCCACGGCGATGCCGAAGAACATCTGGGTGACCTTGGGCCACGTCTGAGGAATGATAGATTCGCGAATCATGAGGGGCTTAATGTTGGTTCCAGGTGGTGTTGGGCTTTCTCCACTGGATGCGGGAGGCGAAGACGGCGTTGTTGGAGCCATACTTCATGCACTGGGTGAAGTCGGCGTAGTCGGGACCGGTCGTTTGCATCCATTCGGAGACGGTGACCCAGGTCTCGTTTTCGTTGACCTCGGTGATGCCAAAATTTCCAAGTCTTGCGCCACGTTGTGGCACCAGTTCACGCTCGTCCGCACGGATGACGGTGACGGCTTTGGGATCTACCTTGCTGATGAAAAGGGGTGCACGGTGCCGCATGACGTGGTCGTTGTTGGCACCACGTCGGGTATAGACCAAGTAGAGCGCATCCTGCTGCGTTACCCAGTGGGCCTGGGTGTTGTAGCTGCCGAGATCGCTGCCATCGTCCCAGGTCCACGACTTTAATTCGTCAAAGTGAAGACCGTCTTCACTGGTGGTGACGTAGGCGCGCTTGTCGTGGCGGATGGTGAGGTAGTAGCGCCCTTTGAAGACGGCGAGCGAGGGCTCGTGGAGGCCGCGATCGGTATCGACTGCGAGTTCGTTACCGACTTCCTTCACCCACATTTTGGTTCCATCAAATCCACAACGCAGCACGGCCACATGGCTGTATTTCCCACCCTGAGGGGAAAAGTAAACGGGCAGCAAGATGTCGCCGTCTGGCAGGTCAACTCTTTGCACACAACCTGCGCCTGAGTTGAAAAAACGTGGTTCGTTTGGCATGGCGAGCGATGCCCATGCTGTCCAGGTATGCGTTTCAGGATCATAGACGGAGTAGGCGGTCTCTCTTCTGCGGATGGGTGCAGGCATCACCTTGTTGTCCTGGTAACGCACCGTGTGACCGATGCCGAGCAGCTTGCCTGAGTGCTGATGCCACTTGGGCCAAAAGTCGCTGGCGGCGACGGTGATTCCCTCTGGCTCTTCGCGACGGCCAAGCGTCTCGGTGTGCTCGGTTGGGCCGGTCCAGGTCTTGCCGAGGTCAGCGGTGCGCATCTCGTTCAGTGCATAAAAGATGTCGCTGCCGGAAAGCATGGCCTTCTGCATGGTGAGCACAATTTGTGGTGGGGAGCCGGGGATGGTGCCTGCGCGGGGATGCACCCAACAGGACTTTTTGTCGAAGCCACTGCTGATGGTATCGAGTTGGATGTCAAACCCAGATGCCTCTCCTTGCTGCTTCTTCAAAACGTTGCGGAAGGCTTTCTCCCGGTCGGCGACGTAGGCTGCGTAACCAGCGGGATCGATGAAGGGATTGGATGGAGCGGCTGCGAGCTTGGCTTGTTTTTCGATCATGCCGTAGTAGCCGCCGTGGGCACCGAGAAAGAGGTCCACTGGCAGCGACTTGAGGACGCTGAAAGTCTTCTCGTAGTCGGTGGCAATGCTGGGATACTTTTCGTTGCCAACAAGGATGTAGCCGGGGTTCACATTGGGGCTGCCGATGATGACGGCGTGGAGGCCATCGACCTCCATCGTCCAAGTGGTGCAGCCGCGGGTGTGACCTGGCGTGAGATGGGCGGTGAGGGTGCTGCCGCCGAGTTCAACCCGGTCTCCGTCCTTGAGGCGGCGATCCACCTTGGCCGGAGGGAAGCTCATGTAGCTGGCTTTGAGTCGCGTGGTGAGGCTGCCTCCATCTTCGACGGCTGCTGCGTCTTCATCCATGACGCAGTATTTGGCGTGGGTTTGTTTCAGGATTTCTGCGCTGCCTGCGCAGTGGTCGGAGTGGGCGTGGCTGATGAGCAGGAACTTCACGTCGCTGAATTTGAATCCGAGCTGTTCGATGCTGGCGCGGATGAGCGGAACGGATTCTTCGAGGCTGCTGTTGATCAGAATGTGGCCTTCAGGTGTGGCGATGAGGAAGGAGGCGAGGTCTTTGGAGCCGACGTAGTAGAGGTTGCCAGCGATCTTGTGCGGCGGGAAGGGCTCGGTCCAGTTCGGTGGATTTTCGCCCAGCGCGGTGAGGGTGAAGAGGAAGCTGAGCAGGGGAATGAGGAGGCGCTGTTGCATGTCAGTAGGTTTTGCCGGGAGGGAGATCTGGGGTGCGGTGGGCTTCGGCGAGGACACGATCCAAATCGGCGGAGCAGGCGGAGAGATGATCGTGGACGGCTCCGAACTCGCTGCCGTAGGCGATGAGTTGGGCACCGAGTTCGACGAGCAATTTTGCGGTGGCAGCAGAGCCGACGGGGCGGCCCCAGGCTTTACCATGACGTCGGCAGGCGGCATTGATGGTGGACTGCACCTCTAGCATTTTGGGATCATCCACGGCAGCGGTGCAACCGAGTCGGATGGACATATCGCCGGGGCCGAGGAAGAGCAGACCGACTCCATCCACAGCAGCGATTTCATCCACTTGGGCGAGTGCGTCGGGCGTTTCGATTTGGACCATCAGAAAGGTCTCGCGATTGGCTTGATCAAGATAGTCATCGGGCTTGCCTACCCAGAAGTCCGCATCGCGTCCACCTCCGCAGAATCCGCGATCGCCGAGGGGTGGAAATTTCACTGCTTGGACGAGTTGGCGTGCCTCTGCGGCGGAGCCGACGTGGGGAATCATGAGGCCTGTGGCACCTTCTTCGAGGAGTCGATAGAGTGCATTCTTTTCCTTGGTGGAAGGACGCCAGAGGCAATCAATGTCCGCCGCATGGTGACGTGCGATCATGGCCTCCGCTTCGCGTGGGTCCCAGGTGCGGTGCTCTGCATCCACCCAGACGCCGTCGTAGTGGAAGTGGGCTGCCAGGGCGGGGAAGGTGCCGATGGGATTGCCGGTGGAACAAACGCGGGCGACTTGGCCAGCGCGGATTTTGGCGAGAATTTTTGAGCGTCTCATGGAGTCATTTGGGGGTGGGTAATAGATGCTGCTTCAACCAAGCGGTGAGCACCTCCAGAGTGGGGGTGGCATCGCCGTCGGCTCGAGTGATGAGGTGCAAATCCTGAGCGGTAATCAGGCGATGTGCCAGGGCTTCTTGCTGGCGCTCCTCGGGTGTTAATTCGGGCTTGGCCGTGGAGGGGGATGCAACGACTACATCCCACTGCTGCGGTCCGAAGCTGAGTGATCCATTCATGATCCAGGCGTAGTCATGATGAAAGGTGGCGAGATTTGATGCCTGTGCGGAGGCTGGCACTGCGATGACGACAAGGTCCTGCTTTTGGCTGCGCACCTTCCTCGCTGCGACTTCAAGTTGAGCGAGGGTTTGCCCTTCAATCGACCAGGTATTTACGGTGACGGTGGCGTCTGGAAAAAGCTGATGCAGCGCGGGAGCGATGAGCTTGTCGTAAGGCGGCATCGCGAGCACGGTGACGGGTTTCTTTTCGAGGAGGAGTTGGTGGGTGTGTTGAAGCGCTGGCAGGGGTGGACCGACTTCTTTGAGCGACACTTCTTGGCCAGTGATCGTTTCAGCGATGACGCTGGCGAAGAGTTTGTGGCCGTCCATATTCGGATGAATGGCATCGCTGTGGAGGAGTTCCCAATCATCGGGATTGCGAGCGCGCACCGCTTCGTAGGCGGCGTAGCAGTCCGCCACCAGCAGTGATTCTTCTCTGGCTGTGTCACGGATGACCTGGGTGAATTCGGCGAGCTTTGCGGAGGGGCGCTGTGGGGTCTCAATGACAGAATCTTGGGTGCAGAGGATGACTTCGGCGCCGATTCCACGGCACTGGCGGATGATGTTTTTGAGGTTCTCCTTAAAGGTAGGCAATGGAATGCGCACTAGATCATTCATGCCAAACATGATGGTGACCAGATCGGGGTGTTGAGAGAGGACATCGCGATCCAGGCGCTTCAACGCGCCCGCTGTGGTGTCTCCGCTGATGCCTGCGTTGCGAACAGATAGGGTGCTCTTGGGATACACCTTTCGCAGTGCAATCTCCAACATCTCTGGATAGGCGCGCAATCCGCCACTGTGGTAGTAGACGCCAGTGATGCTGTCGCCGATGCAGACGATCTTAACGGGTGTCGCACCATCGGCGAGCAGTTGCGCGGTCTTCAGTGGCACTTCGGCCGTGATGCCGTTGCTACTAAGAAGTGCCAAGGCTAGGAGTGAAAGCGTCCGCATAGAAATCAGGGTGTCTGCAACCAATCGAGACTGATTCGGCGAATGCGCAAGCGATTCAACGCGCCGACTTTGCTGTCGCCTGCGCAGTAGCCGATGAGCATTGCGTCTTTGGTGAAATGGATGGCGGTGTAGTGATAGAGGCCGTCGGGGTCACTTTCGATGAGCTTTCTTTTGGGCCAAGTTTTGCCGCCATCGCTGGAGATGGCAGCGACATAGGGATTGCGTTTTTTGGGTGGAAAGGGGAAGAGGCCGGAGTGGTCGTTGTAGATGGCGAGGAGGTCGTTGGTGCCGGGGATGCGTTTGATGCTGGCGGGACCGTTGGGGGATTTCATCTCGGTGGGCGCGGGTGGTGTCCAGGTGCGGCCTGCATCGGTGGAGGTGAAGCCCCACTGCTCCCCATGATCGGTGCGGCACCAGGACAAGAGCGAGCCGTCGGCTCGCTCGACGACGCCGGGCTCTTGCAACCCACTGCCGCTAGGCACGGGCATGGCCCACCAACTGGCGGCTTCCTGCCAGGTGTCACCATCGTTGTCGGAGTAGAGCCAGGTGGCGATGGCGCGGGCGTCCCATGATTTGCTGGAGTGTGGGTCTGAGCCGCGAGAGCGATGGAAAGCGAGCGGCAGGACGATGCGGCCTTTGCTGGTCTGGATGACGCGGTCGTTATTCAGGACGAAGTAGCCGGGGGCTTGTTGGATGAGTCTGGAGTCGGACCAGGTTTCGCCTTCATCGATGGAGATGCGGATGTGTGGCCGGCAGTCGATCCAGCTGTTTTTGACACAATAAAACATGGCCAGTTTGTTGCTTTGCAGGCGCAAAAGAGAGACGCTCATGACGTTGTTGCCGCTGGTATTTTCCACCACGGTTACGGGCTTGCTCCAGGTGCGGCCGTCGTCGTCCGAGTGGATGCGTACGATGCGGGCCGGGCTTTCGTCGGCGGCACCTCCGTAAAACTGGGAGTAGCAGAAGAGGATGCGGCCCGAAGCGAGTGTGACGAACGAGCCTTCGGAGTTCCGAGGGTGTTCCGTGGAGGGGTCGAGATTTAAGGTGATGGTGCTCTCGGCGTGAGAGGTCGCAGCGAGAGAGAGGGCGAGGAAGAGGAGTCGAAGGTGGCGCATGACGAGGAGTTCATACGCGGGGTGGTGAAGGAATCACACGGGTTTGAGGGACGGGTTTGAGGGACGGGCTGATAGGGGGCGGCGTGATCAGACGGCTCGGTCAGCTGGGGCAACCTCAGAGAAAGGCGATAGTTTATGCGGATGGAATCGGTTGGCTAATGAGTGGGTTTGTGCTTTGGGTGGGTAGTGAGGTTTGCCTTCGCCTTCACACTCTGCTCAATGCCCTCTTCAACCCGCTCCTCTGGATGGACTGCCGCTGTTCCTTGGCTGTTCGTGTTGCTGTGGAGCACAGGGTTTATTGGATCGAAGTTGGGCGTTCCGTTTGCGGAGCCCTTTACTTTTTTGACGCTGCGCTATGGGATCGTGCTGGCGATCTTGTTGCCAATTGCTTTGCTGACAAAGGCTCCTTGGCCACAGGGAAAGACGGCGTGGATGCACTTGGCCTTTGCGGGGCTGCTGACTCAGGCGCTATATCTGAGTGGGTGTGTTTGGTCGCTGCGGCTGGGGCTTCCGGCGGGGATACTGAGTTTGATTGTATCTCTCCAGCCGCTGTTTACGGCGGCATTCGCAGGCGTGGCGCTGGGTGAGCGGGTGGTGGGACGGCAGTGGCTTGGTTTGGTGATGGGCTTTGTGGGTGCGGGGCTAGTGGTGGCGCACAAGGTTCACGGTGGGATGACGCCGCTTTCCACATTGCCGGCGGTTGTTTCATTGGCGGGTATCACGGCGGGGACGATCTGGCAGAAGAGACATTGTCCGAGATTTGATCTGCGAACGGGGGCGGTGGTGCAGTATGGCGCGAGTCTGCTGGTGACGACGGCGCTGTCACTGACAACGGAGACGATGAAGGTGGAGTGGAATGGGCAGTTTATTTTTGCGCTGCTATGGGTGGCGCTGGTGCTTTCCATTGGCGCGATCAGCTTGCTGAATTTTCTCATCCGCAGCGGCACGGCCGTGAATGTGGCGAGCCTGTTCTATACCGTGCCTGCGGTGACGGCGCTGATGGCATGGGGGATCTTTGGTGAGACGATCACGGGTCTGGCGATGGTGGGGATGGCGCTGGCGGTGCTAGGTGTGTGGTTGGCTCGTGGGCGGTGAGCAGGCACATCCAGTGTGAAAAGTGGCGATGAGTGACGTTTCAATGATCCATGAAATTTACGCATCTTGTCACTGCATTGCTCCTCGTGTTATCCTGTGCATCGCTGCGGGCGGACATTACCACCGGTCGATTTGACCTGGCGCAGATTCGAGATGCTTCCAATCTGGAGACGCGGGTCGTGGAAGATTGGCATCCGATGATCAAGGACCCAACGCTGCGGCAGAAGGTCATTGAGATCACGGTGGTGGAGTGGTGGCCAGGC
>CAZCAL010000240.1:0-7149 GCA_964496625.1 uncultured Verrucomicrobiaceae bacterium
GTCAATTTTGGTATCCGCGGGACGACGCAAGGTGTCGCCAAGTTGTCGAAAGTTGAGGTTAAGGAGGCCGATGAGAACTTCATGCATTCCGAGACCCCGTTAAGGCCACGGGCGACGGACTTTAAGGATCTCGTGGCACCTGAGGGAGCAAGGGTGGTGTTAAGTTTGCGTGCAATCTCTGATGACGGCAGCTTGCTCCGATTTGATCCAGCTTTTTTTACTGAATGGGGCGGGATGTGGCTGGAACCGTATATTATACTGCGAGCTTCTGCTGATAGCTCGCTGTTCTACATTGACCCCTACAAATTCCTGGCAACTTGGTTGGCACCGTTGGGCGTATTTCCTGCTCCCGATGCAACGACTCGCGATGGGCAGCGGATTTTCTATTCGCACATTGATGGGGATGGTTTTGCATCGGACAGCGATTTCAAGGGGCACCCTTTCTGTGGGGAGTTGGTAAGGGATCGTATCCTTAAAGTCTTTCCATTCCCGGTGACAGTCTCCGTTGTGGAGGCTGACATGGATGCTATGGCGGTTGGATTGAGAGATGGGGATGAGGCGAGCATTCAGGCGCTGGCGAAGTCAATTTATGCATTGCCTCACATTCAGGCGGCGTCTCACTCGTATTCTCACCCTTATCAGTGGGATCCAGAGGATCCGAATCCGGGGGTCTATGATGAGGCCTTCATGCCGCTAAAATCAGCGGCGAATTACCTGAGGGTGGATCCAGAGAGGGAAATCCGCGGCTCCATTCGCTACATCAATGAAAAATTGCTACCAGCGGACAAGCGTGTTGAGCTGATGCTGTGGTCAGGGAATTGCCGCCCAGGGCGGCGCGCGTTGGAAGTTTGCCGCGAGTTAGGTGTGGAGAATATGAACGGTGGCAATACCATCATTAGCCGCTTGTATCCGGGGCTGGCTGGCATCGCCCCTCGGGTGATGGAGTGGGATGGCGAACTGCAAATCAATGCGGCGAATCAAAATGAGTTCATGTATGCCAATGGCTGGATGGGTCCGTTCTATGGCGGTTTTGCGGATGTGATTGACACTTTCGAGCGCACCGAGGAACCCCTGCGGACGAAACCGGTAAACGTCTATTACCACTTTTACAGTGCAACGAGTCTGTCCGCGTTGAGGGCGTTGGAGAAGATTCATCATTGGTGTGCATCCCAACCGCTGCATAGCGTCACGGCGCGTCAGTATGCGGGAATTGTCCGTGATGCCTGGAGGACGCGGATCTACGAACTCGGGGATCGGCACTGGCTGGTTGCGAACGCTGGTGACTGTCGCACTTTTCGGCTGCCGTCATCCATGGGGCGGCCGAATCTTGCTCAATCGACTGGTGTGACTGGATGGGTGGAAAAAGGCACCGATATCTTTATCCATACACGAGGCAGCGCTGAAACCGTGATCAAAATGGAGGATCCGAAGCCCGAACCTCCTTCGGCATCGGAAGCCTATCTCCGAGTGGTTAGTGTCTCGGCGGAGATTGATCTGCATTCGCAGGAGGCTTGGAAAGCGCACTTCAGTGTGGCTGATCTACGACCCGTCACGGCTGTCCTTGCTGGTCTTCCTGCGGGTGTTCGCGTTGACCTTTCCATCAATGGTGATTCATCGGTGGTTACTACGGATGCCGGGGGGCGTTTCGCTTTGTCACTTCCCCCGACTGCTGAGGTGCTGATTGACGCATCACGTTCTCGATATGCCACCACTCCATGATCAACTACCACCACGGGTATTCCCGTTGAAGACGCTGCTGGCGCTGCTGGCAGTGACGGTGGGGGTGTCTCTATGGCTGGTGCCACGGCAGGAGGAACTGGTGGCGAGGTTGTTCAAAGATCAGCAGTATGAACGCATTACTGGGCTACTGCGTGATGAATTAAACGGTACGGGCGTCGTGTTGGATGATCGTGTCTTGCGCAGTTTGTCAGCAGAGCAAATTGCAGTTTTGGGGCAGTTACTGAGATTGACTCCACGGGAGCAACTCCATGCTGTCTTTGCTCCTGGGCGAGGCCCACGATACGATGTTTTTGTTCATGGGTTGGTCATGGCAGCCATTCGCTACGTCGATGTGATCTCACCGACAGAGGCGTGGGAGGTGATTTCACCGGAGCTCATGAGGTTGTCCGAGGCCCAGCAAATGGAGATCCTTCAATTGCTGGCGCAGAACGCACTGGCCCTGAATTCGCCAAGACTGGCGGCGCAGCTTTTGATCAAGGCGACAGCGCTCCCTTCGGCAACAGCGGCTCAAGTTCGGCGGATGGGGGAAGCCTGCCGCTGGTGTTCTCAATCGCTTCGCGGTGGCTTGGAGATTCGGCGTTGGACGAAGCAGCATAGCGATGTTCCTGAGGCCAATGAGTTGTTGATCTTCGCTCGAGATTTGGCCGTCGAAGGCGGAAATCCAGTCATGGGCTTGGAGATTCAGTTGCAGCGATTGGAGAGGTTAGCTGCTGCCAATGAGTTGAGCGGCGCGGAAATGGCTGAGACATATAGTTTGGCTCAACAATCAGGAAAGACGGTGTCCATTCTCCCCTGGATCAAGCGTTTTGTGGAAACGCTACCGGAGCACGATATGAGCTGGGAGGACCTGCGATCTTTGGTCGGGGTACGGCCCAATAGTGCAAGCGAATACCGTCGATGGTTGGCGCAATTGGCGCAGGTTTCAGATTGGAATTCGGAATTCTCTACGGCATTTGAGATGCATCTTCGTTTGGCTGCAATGGGGGATCTAAACTCCCTGGACCGCTGTCTTGCCTTAGCTGGTTTTTTGGGGCGAACTGACGAAGTCGTGCCTCTGTTGCAGGCCTTGCAGCCTCTCCCTGAACGCGAGGAGACTCAAATCATCCTGGGGAGAATGCTGGCGGGTTTGGGCGATGATGATGCGGCGAGACCCCTGTATCTCGACTGGGTGAAGAAACATCCAGAAGACCGGCAGGCTGCCTTTGAGTATGCCTGTTTGGTAGAGGATCTCGGGGAAGAGGATGCCGCTGCCGATGCTTTCGCCGAATTTGTGAAGAATTTCCCTGACGATGTCATGGGTATGAAAAAGCTGGCGGAGGGCCGCATCCGGCAGGGTCGATTGAACGAGGCACTGGCGGTTTACTCCAAAATGAAGTCGGAGGATCACGATTATGCAACGCTGGAGAATTACGCGATGCTGGCAGAGTCGCTCGATAGTCATGAAGAGCAGGTGCGGGCACTCCAACTGACCGTGGAGCAGATGGCGGAGCCGACGGCGGAGATTTACCTCGATATTGCGGAGGCGGCGTCCTATTTGGATGATGCTACGATTCAGACAAAAGCTCTACAAGCAGGAATGGAAAAGCTACCGAATAGTGCAGTCTTGAGGATTGCATTGGCAAATGCCTGGTTAAAGCTTGACCAACCAGAGTTAGTGCTGGAAACACTCATCGCGGATCCACGGTTAAGGGACAATTTTGAAGCTGTAACCCTTGCTCTCAGCCGCAGTGCAGAGGTGCCGGATCCAAAACAGGTTTTGGATTTTGTGGGCGAGGATGTGAACCGACGTTTCTCCCTGCCTGTGAGTTCGAAACTGGATCTCGCAGTCTTGATGCGCCTGTGCGGTGCTCCAGATCAGGCTGAACAGATCATTGCCGGAGTTCGCGAGTCGAAGGAAAATCTGCCGCTCCTGGCAGAGGCTCGTCATTTGATGGGGGACGATGACGAGGCTGCGCGATTGCTAACTACTTTCCTGGACGGCAACCCTGGTGGCAAAGCCTCTGAGTGGTTGTTTTTGGGCGAGCTTTACCAAGAACTTGGCCGCGCCGATGATGCTCAGCGGGCTTTTGATCATTCATTGAACCTTCTCACTGCAGAACTTCCAGAAACGGCGTTTTCCGCTCAGCCGTCTATCCCTGCACAGGTGATCAAGTAACGATTTCCAACCCATGGCCTACCCCGACAAAGTTATGAAACATGAACTCTCCCTGACCTGCCAAATCGCAGTAACCCTTGTTTTTGGGGTTGTGCTTGGTGCACTCCATGCAGAGGAAAAGCCGGTCGCAGCAGTAGCGCCCACGAAGCCAGTTGAAGCACCTAAAGTGGCCCCAGTCCAGACGGTTGCTCCTGCGGAGGAGTCTCGTCCTGCGGTGCCGACTCCGCCTCTGGAGCCGCTGCTTCCACCTCCCAGCGGCCCTGGGGTTGCGCCTTCTGCATCCGAAGACGATGAAGCGGTAGAGGTTCAGCGGCCACTGCCTTTCAGTGATCAGGAACTGCGTGTCTTGAGATCGTCCGCATCCCTTCCGATTGATCAGCTCATCCAGCTTTTACAGGTCTATGAGAAGCTGGAAAATGTCGCTATGATGGACGCGCTGGTCCGGGCGGTGTTGAAGCGCGACCCCGCCAACGCAGAGGCGCTACGTATTAGGGACGGGCTGTCTCCCGAGCAAGAGACGAGACCTGCTGGATACTTGGATGGTTTGGCTCAACAGGTCCTGAAGGGAGAGAAGGTGGAGGACACCGACTCTGTTGCACTTCAGGCAAACTCGCTGGTGGTTGAGGGGTTAGCGCTCGACGCGATGGTATTGTTGGAGAAACTCCAAAAACAGCAGTTCTCAGGAACGTGGTTTCCGTATCTCGATGATTTGGCTGAGGCTGTCACGGAGACTGGCGATTTGGCTCGTGCTGAGAAGCTCTATCAAGAGATTTCAACCGACACACGCTTCTCTTTGGAGGCTAGACAGGAGGCAACACAGTTGCTTCCATCCATCGCCTTGCGTAGGCGAATCGCAGCCTTGCGCGAGGCTGCGCGCGGGACGCCTGTGAAGCTCGTAGCATCAGCAAAAGCATTGCTGAACGAGATGCCCAATCAGTACGAGGCAATTGTCTTTTACATCGAGGCACTGGACAAAGCGGATATGTATGAGGAGGCTATCGACTACCTGACAGTGATGAAAAGCAAAGCAGGAAATCCCGTCGGCTGGCCGTGGGAACCCACGTTGGCCTACGCCTACTATGGGGCGAGGCGCTTTGACGATGCCTCAGATCATTTTCGAACGATCAGCGCCAGTACAGCCTATGATCCAGTTACTCGGATGGATGCGGAGAGCATGCTTGTTGAAATCAAGGTGACGCAGATTGTCATGGACGGGTTGGCTGGGATAGATCAAGGGCAAAAGTCTCGCGCCGAAGGTGCGCTCGCTCGCTTGGAAGCGGACTTTCCCAACCACCCAGACACCTTAGGGTATCGTGCGGTATTGCTCGCTAAAAATGGCCACACCGATGAGGCGCTCCAGTTGTTGATGGCAAAGAAGACAGAGGCTACAGCCCAAGGATTGCCGTTCACCCAACAGGACGCGTTGGCTGATGTGTATCTAGAACGCAAAGAGTTCGGCAAGGCCCGCTCCGCGACTCAAGAGATCATTTCGGACCCAAGCTATGATCTCGCGATGAAGCAAGAGGCTGTGCTGACATTGGATGAGATAGCGCTGGCGGAATTGATGGAACAGGGCTCCATCGCCCTGCAAGACGGGAACCGCGCTAAGGCGCGTGTTATCTTGGGGCAATTGCAGCAAATGGCACCGCAAAGCCTTGATGTTAGGATCTTCAATGCGGAGGTTGAGTTGGCTTACAATCGCGTGAGCGAGGCGTATTCACAACTCGCTGCAATGAAGGCCGTTCGCCCAGTTGGATCAATGCAATTTGCGGGCCAAAATGGCTTGGCAACGGCGCAGTATCGACTTGGTGACCTGGAGGCTGCGGACGCTGGATTTCGTGAGATTGAGCACGGTTGGGGCTATCCAATGGAGGATGTTTTTGATGCTGTCTGGCAGCGGCGTGCGCTTGCCCCCCAGTTGCGTGCGAATGGCACGATTGACAATGCCTTCCAGAGCGACAATGAGGGGGCCGCGTTGACGACACAGGCGCGGTACTCATCCGATTGGCATCGCGACTGGCGCTTTGGTGCATTCACCACGATGGATTTTCAGTGGCTCGATGAGGCAAGCACTTTTATTGACGGAGTATCGCATCAACGATTTGAGGCGGGAGTGAGTGTGCAACGCCGATTCTCCAAGGGTCGCTACGCGGAAGCCCATGTGGGTGGTTACGAAGATGGTGTTTTGTATGGAGTGGAAATCGGCAAGTTTTCCAACCCTGGGATTTATTGGTCGTTGGGTTTTGAAGGGAATGCGCGCGGCACCCAAAGTTCCTCTTTGGCCGCAATCAATGGGCGTGAAGATCGTGTGCAGTTTCAAGTGGGCGGTCGCATCACCGATCGATGGGTTTTCGAGGTGGATGGAAATTACTTCTGGTCTCGCGTGGGAGGAGATCGGTTGGGGCAGGGCTATGGACTCAATGGTGCACTCGACTACATCATCAAGACGGAGACACCCAAACGTGCGGAGTGGTCGGTCGGTTACTATGCTGAATATCAGCGCTTCAAGGGGCGCAGTTCGCTGCCGCCATCGGTGCGTAGAGAGGTCCGCAAGGCTTTGCAGCCACAGGCCCAAGTAAAGTCTGCTCTTGCTGCAAATGAGGAACTCCGGGGGGCATTGCCTGCGGACTTCGGTTCGGAGGTCATGGATTCATTGATCGACCCAGAGACCAATCGCCATGGGGTGCGGATGACTCTGCGGAAGCATTTCGGTGATCGGTGGGCGGCCTACGTGCAGGGCAACGTCTATTATGCTGTCGATGAGAAGAGCGTCGAATACGCTGCTTCTATTGGGGCAGAGTACTATCTGAGTCAGTCTGCGCTAATTTACGCAGAGCTTCGCTACGACTCAAGTGGCCGTGCCTTGGGGACTGGCGGTGGGGTCGTCGAGGCAAATTTGGGCGGGATGCTTTTGTTCTAATCGATGAATTGTGTCCACGGGCGTCAAATCGGGCGCACGGGGAACGTTCAGTTGATGATGAAACAAGATCTTCGTTTTACGGCGTTGCATTGGTTGCTCGCTCCATTGTTTTGGTTCGGTCTGGTGTGCCTGGATTGGCGGCAACTCAGGATGGGGCACCGCTGAGTCCTGATTGGGTATTTTGGTCGCCCCGCGAAGAAGCAACTCCAGCGCATTCGCTCCTTCCGAAAGGTGGGAATGATGGTTTGGGAGGCATGGCTATCGAAACCAGGGAAGGGGAACAGTGGATAGGCTGCTGGTCTCGCACGTTTCCAATTGAGGGTGGGAAACACTA
>CAZCAL010000241.1:0-7090 GCA_964496625.1 uncultured Verrucomicrobiaceae bacterium
CGACGAGTTTGATACTGGGGCCGATGAGTTTCATCGGAAAGGTATCATTTGCTTGAGGCTTCGAAGGGAAGACTTCTTGCACGACCTCGACGGTGGCTTCTTGTCCCATTTTCGTGGTCACGCTTGGGGAACTCATGAGGTCGATGCCTTTGTTCTCTGATACCTGGGCCAGGAGTTCTTTCGCTTCTTCCGGCTTGAGGATGCTATCATGCTTTCCGATGAGGGTTTCGGCCTGGATGAGTTTGCATTGAAAGTACACCTGTGGCAGCCGCAGATGGAGACGATCGACGAGGGCCTCGATTTGATCGAGCGCGGCACGCGTGTGGCGCACAATGAGCTGAGAGGTGGCGGCTTGATAAAGGGCGCTGGAACCTTCCGGGAACGGGATGCCTTTATCTTCGAGCAACTGTCGGGCAGTGGAACCATCTGGTAGAAAATTCGGTGCCACCTTGTAAAGCCGCGTAAACATCGTTGTGTCCTCCGGACTGGCCTTCACCGTCTTTTGCGCAGCAGCGGTGGCGACCCCGAAGGATGCAGCCACGAACGGCGCGACAACGGCGAAGACTAGACAGCCAAGCACAAACCATGCGCCCAGCTTTTTCCTCACACCACGAGCTTCCACCAAAGCAACGAGGCGGTCTTTCAGTCGACGGGCTGGTCGCGAGCGAGCAATCGGCATGACCAATCGATTTGCCGAAGGCTTGGCGGCCCAGGAGAGCAAAAAGTCTGCGTAAGGTGTGTAATCTGGTTCCTCGCCTACGGCAGCGGCGTCGCATGCCTCTTCGCGAGCGAGTGCATATTCCCCGATGAGCGCATGCACGAAGGGGTTCCACCACAAGAAGGCGAGTGCGATGTTTTGCAGCAGTGCGGCTACGGTGTCTTTGGCGCGCAGATGCTCCGATTCATGCCGAATAAGCCAGCGCCACTGCTGAGGGGTGAGTTCATTGAAAGCGGAGGCAGGCACTGCGATCACCGGAAAGAACCATCCAGCGGCGCAGGGCGTGCACTGGCCATCAAAAACACGCAGACGCCCTACATTCAGCTCCGTTGGAAGCTTCTCACCCTCTACCGCGGATGGCAATCGCAAGTGCCATGCCCAGCGTTGCACACCCAGGCTTTGCAGCAGCAATCGCAGCAGCAGCGCAGCGGTGACGAGGAATGAGAGACGGTACATCCATTTTACGAGGTCGTTCACATCCCACGATGGATCAGCAGTGGGCAGCGGCCTGGCAGCAGCGATGTCCTTTTGCGGCTCCACTTTCACCCGCCAGTCGTGCTCGAGGGTCTCGCGGATCGGCGACAACACTGGCACAATCTTTTTCGTTGGAAAAAGCTCGCGGAAGGAGAGGTCGAAGGGGCAACAGAGACAGATGAGCACCGCGAGATTCGCAAGAATGCAGCGGCGCAGGACATCGCGCATGATGAAACGCACCAGCAACCACGCCGCCGCACCGATCACGAAGCTGTGGACCACAAAATTGACGAAGGTAATCGTTTCTGTGCTCATGACGGGGTGCCTCCCTTCTTGGTGCGGACGAGTTTTCGCAGTTCGGCAAGCTCCTCTTCGGTGACCTCGCCGCTCTCCACCAAGCAGCGTACAAGGGCGAGGCTGCTGCCGCCAAAAAATCGCTGCTTCAGCTCGGCGAGCACGCTGGTGCGACCGCGTTGCTCCGGCACCGCCGGTTCGTAGGCATGGCTGCGGTTGGAGTCGTCACGCATGATCCAGCCCTTCGCTTCGAGGCGTGTGAGCTGCGTTTGCAACGTGTTCCGCGTCACAGGCTCATCGCGGCCTTGGTTCACGGCCTCCAACAGCTCCAGGACGGAGGCGGGGTGCCTTCTCCAAAGGATGTCCATAAGCGCCTGCTCGGCTGCCGAGAGAGGTGGGAGCTGTTTTTTGGCCATATTTGACTAGCTTGCCGACAAGTGTCGGATTTGTCCAGCAAAAAGTCCGACGCATGTAGGATATTCAGCACCTACTGCTCCGAAAGCAGATATTTCGGGATGCGATCCCCTGGCTCTTTGAACTTCAGGCCACGCACGATATCCTGCGCTTTGCTGAGTGTGACATGCCCATCTTTCCACATAAAATCGAGGGTATTCTGAGCGGCCAGCGATTCATAGAACTCTCCGTTCTTGATCACCTCTGCCACAACCTCGACCGCAGCCTCTTGCTCGCCCAGGAAACCCAAAGCCTCTGCGGCACTCACGCGCACATCGTTCCACTCATCCTTCAGCAGGCCTTGCAGCAGCACCTTCGCAGGCGCGGCTTTCTCTTGTAGGATCAGACAACCTTGGGTGGCCCAAAAGCGGATGACAGGATGGGGATCACTCAGCGCCTTCATCAACTCAGGCAACGCTGCTGCATCGCGCGAAGTCGCCCGGTCCGCTAAATCGATAATTCGCTCAATGGGATAGGCATCGCTTTGCACATAATCGTAGATGGTCTGATCGCGTGCCAGCTTCACAAACATGCCCTCAGGGATGAACCCCGTATCGCGCACCGCCACCATCTCAGCGCGGAGCTTGGATCTCATCTCCGCAATCCGATCCTGCTGGGTTTTGTCATCGATTCGATTCTTGATCTCGAAAGGATCATTCGCGATCTCAAAGAACTCTTCCGCAGGTTTTGGCCCCCAGTAGGCAGCCTGCACAGGGTTACAGCGTCCCGCTGCAAACTCCGCATACCACGATCTCATGCTTGGCTGCACCCGAAAGGGATAGTCGTAGTGTTGGCCCCACGGTCGGTGTGGGGAGTAGTTGCGGATGTATTGAAACTCGCGATCCCTGACAGAGCGCACCGTGTCGTAGCGTTCATCCATTCGCCCCCGATACAAAAACACATGATCGCGAGCTGGTTCCTTCTGATCGCCCAGAAAGGGAACGCCCTGGTAATTCGTCGGGATCGGCACTCCGCACAGGCTGAAGACCGTTGCTGGAAAATCAACGAAGCAGACAGGATCATCCACCCACTCGCCAGCCTTCGCAGGTGCATACTTGGCCCACTTCTCTGGGATGCGCACGATGAAGGGCACACGCGTTCCCGAATCGTGGATGTTCCGCTTCCCTCGCGGCAGTGCACCGCCGTGATCGCCATAGTAGAAAACAATGGTGTCCTCAGCGAGCCCCTTAGCCGCTAATTCGTCCAGCAGCACTCCAACCTGCTTATCCATGATCGTCATCTGATCGTAGTAGTTGGCCCAGTCGCGCCGGATGTCCAAGGTATCGGGATGAAACGGCGGCAAAGGCATCTGCTCTGGCGGAATGCGAAACGAGGTCTTCCCAGGCTTCGGTGCCACTTGGCTTTCGTGACTCATCAACAAATTGAAAACCGCAAAGAAGGGCTGCCCATCCGGGCGATTTAGGTAGTGCGCCTTTTTGCTCGTGTCATCCCAAGGCTTGCGCTTGTTGGCGAGGTTGTAATCGGTCTTTGAATTGTTGGTGCAGTAGTAGCCCGCAGCTCGCAGAACCTCTGGATAAAGTTTAAACTGCTCCGGAATGGCGACGCTACTGCGATGGTGCTGAACCCCAAGCCCGCAGCCATTCATTCCCGTGATCAAGGTGGTTCGTGCCGCCGAACACACGGGGGAGGTCGCAAAAGCATTTCGATAGCGCAGACCTTCTGCAGCCAGCTTGTCGAGATTTGGGGTGACCGCTAACTTGTCACCGTAGCACCCAAGGTAAGGACTATTGTCTTCGCTGGTGATCCACAGAATGTTGGGCCGGTCCAATGCCAAAAGGTCCGTGTCGAGAGAGGCCAGTGCGGCAAGGATGCAAAAGGCGAGGCGGGAAAAGTTCATCGTAAACATATTGCAGAGAGAGATCTACTTTTTGGCTTTTGCCTTGCCCTTCTTGGCAGGCTTTTTGTCTCCTCGGTCCGCCATTGGCAATAAGGGACCACCACGCGAGTTCATTTCAGCGTCACATTGAGCACGCATGGCTTTCAGTGCATCCGATGCCGCAGGATCGGGTGCCAAATTTTTCAACTCGTCACGATCCTTTTCCAGATCAAAGAGGAACTCAAACGGCGGGTTTTGATCGAAGTAACGCGCATAGACATAGCGCTCACCACGCACACCTTCCCAGGTCAGTAACGGTGCCAGATCTAGGTGCTCACAGAAGAACGACTTCCGCCACCCTGCCACCGGCTCGTTCGCCACAATCGGAGCCAAACTCCGCCCCTCATAGACATCAGGTTTTTTCACACCAGCCCAATCAAGAAAGGTGGGTGCCAGATCAACATTCAGCACCATCTCCTGGCTCACACGCCCCCGATCCGCCTCTGGAACGCGGGGATCATAGATGACCATCGGTACGCGCAGCGACTCATCAAAGTGCGACCACTTCCCCTGAAAACCGCGATCACCGAGATAGTATCCGTTGTCTCCAGAATAGACGATGATCGTGTTGTCTGCCAATCCTGCCTCAGCCAGCGCTGCCAACACCCTTGCTACGCCTTTGTCGATACCAGTGATCATGCGGTAGTAGGCGCGCACATTGGTCTCAAATTTCTCCGGCGTATCGTAGCCCCAAAACCAGCGCTCGCGATTGATCGAGTCTTTGAGAAACTGAGGATGAGCTTCAAAAATGGCCGAATCACCCAATCGCGGCGGTGGAATGGATCGATCCTCATACATACCATCCGTCGATTGCGGCCAGGGATAGAGGCCGATGCCTGGACGGTGATCACTATCTTCTGCGTGAGCGGCATTGAACCACAGATTCAAGCAGAACGGTTTGTCCTTTGGCTGCGATTTGATGAAGTCTACACCACGATCACAAACAAGGTCCGTCTCATGGCGCTTGCTTCCATCGGGCATGGTCTTGAAATAGGGATTGCGTCCGATGGCCTCAAACTCGTCGTACTGCTCCTCTGGTCTGAAACCAGCCGGGGCCTTCGTGTGCCACTTCCCGAAGTGTCCAGTGCGATAGCCTGCCTGCCTCAGCATCACCGGGAACATCGTTGTCAATGCCTCAGGCTTAACCGTCGGAATTGCAGTGCGCTGCGCGTGTGACCGCGCCCATTGCCCCGTCAAAACCACCGCACGACTAACCCAACAAACGGGCGTCGTGACAAAGGCATTGCTAAAGCGCACCCCTTCTGCCGCCAAGTGATCAATCGTGGGCGTCTGAATGATGGTGTGCCCAGCGCAGCTCAGCGTGTCGTAACGCTGATCATCCGCGAAGAGGAAAAGGATGTTCGGTCTGGCCGCCTGCGCGCCGATGGAGCCAACGATACTAGCAGCGATGATGACAAGGAAAGGCTTCATGGGGCATGACTACTCGGCAGACTTCTTGCCCTTCTTTTTGCCGCCCTTGGGGGTTCCCTTGATGGCAGCCTCATACTCCCAACGCTTCGCCCACTCGGCCAGATACGGTTTGTAGCCCGGCGATTCCGTCCACGGGATGGATTCAGGGTCAGGTGGCGTCACCTTCCCCTCCGGATAATCTCTGCCCGCAAAGCTGGCATCGACCGTCGCATTCCACGCTAAAAGCTCGGCCTTCATCTTCTCAAAGATCTCAGGTTGTTCCGCGCTGAGATCCTTCGTTTCTTTCGGATCCGTTTCAATGTCATAAAGCTGGAATAGACCATTTTCGATATTCTCAGTCAGGATCTTGTAACGTTGGCCAGTGAGAGCCAACTTGCTACCGAACCGAAACGGTATCGCTTTTTGCCTTTCGCCGATCTCGCCCGAGAGTAGCGGCTTCAGGCTGAGCCCATCCAAAGGCTGCAGCAAAACATCATCAGGCAGACCCAAGACGTCCGCCACCGTGGGGAAGAGATCCATTGTGCAGACAGGATACTTGGTCACGCGAGGCTTCACTACACCGGGCCACTCAATGATCCCTGGCACACGAAGGCCACCTTCAAAGACGCTACCCTTAAAGCCTCGGAGGCCACCAACCGTTTCCGGCGTAATGCCAGGGAGCCCGCCATTGTCGCTGTTAAACACCAGCAGCGTGTTGTCTGCGATGCCAATGTCACGCAGCTTTTGCCGTAGCTTTCCCAGACTGCGATCAAGTGCAACGAGTTCGCCATAATGATCAGCCGAAGACTTATCGAGAGCACCAAACTCTGCCTTATCTGCATCTAGTGCCTTGAACGGAGCGTGCGGTGTTCCATACCAGATCACAGTAAAGAGAGGTTTGTCGCCTGAGTGATTCTTCTCAATAAACTTCAACGCTTGATCCACAACGACATCAGAAGAGTCGCCCTTGAAGTCAATGAACTCGCCCTTTTCAGACATCAACGGATTTTGATCATAGAAGTTCGTCACCGACACCCACTCATCAAAACCAAACTTGCCTGGACTGCGCGGATCATCCCTCAAAATGGGAGCACCTGGACCCTTAAAGCCATCCAGATGCCACTTACCGAAGTGCCCCGTGACATAACCAGCCGCTTTCAGAGCCTCAGAGATGGTTTTTTCCTGCAACCGCAATGCATACCCATGACTGAGCACACCCGCACGATCCGGCGAGCGTCCAGTCAGCACACTGGCACGGGTCGGCGAGCAAACGGGACACCCGGCATAGAAGCGCTCAAAACGCAGCCCGTTTGCCGCCATTGCATCAATGTTCGGCGTCTTCAGAAGCGGATGCCCACGATAACCAGTCTGGCCCCAACCCATGTCATCAGCCATGACAAAGATAATGTTAGGCTTTGCCGCAAACAGCGGGCTAGCTAGCAGCGAAAGGATGAGGAGAAGTCGAAGCATCTCCTGAAAACGCGAACGGACGGCGAATGTGTCAAGAAAGGAGCAGGAGTCCGTACTCCATCACTTCCCAAGATCGTTGTTTCGCACATCCGCCAACTTCGCAGTCATTTGGGCTTTGAATGAAGCGACACGATCCGCATGCTCAGGCAGGGCTGCGAGATTCGTGTATTGCTTTGGATCGTTCACCATATCGAAGAGTTCGATCCCCTTCCTTGCGTCTTCATCGTATTGGATATACACCCAGCGATCCGTGCACAGCATCAGCCCCTTCTGCATCGGCGATACACTGAAGGCAGCATCGCGAACTGTCCGAGCCGGATCATCCAGCAACGGAGAAATGTCCTTACCTTGAAGCCGTCCAGGCACATCGAGAC
>CAZCAL010000242.1:0-4832 GCA_964496625.1 uncultured Verrucomicrobiaceae bacterium
ACAAATGACCCCAGTAATCGCATCCCGTTTCCAAAGCCAGAGGGTTATGATCCTGAGCAGTATGAGATCCTCCTGCGCGTCTTGAACGCGGGGTGGAAAGAGTTTTTTGGCAAGTTTGACCCCATTCCGAATCACAAGACGGATACCAATAACCACGGCCCCTTCAGTTTTGATAACATCGGCTACAACTACGACTATCCCGAGGCCAGTTATGAGCGTCGCAGAGAGATCATCGCAGAGCATCGCCTCTATCAGCAGGGCCTGATGTGGTTTGTCGCGAATGATCCTCGAGTGCCAAAGGATGTGCAGGATGAATTGCGTGAATGGGGGCTGCCGAAGGATGAGTTTACGGACAACGGCAATTGGTCCCATCAGCTCTACATCCGTGAAGCGCGGCGCATGATCGGCAAGTTTGTGATGACGGAAAACGAGCTGCGGAAGATGAAGCCAACTCCTGAGTCTGTCGGAATGGGCAGCTACACGATCGATAGCCACAACGTCCAACGCTACATCACGCCCGAAGGCTACGTGCAAAACGAGGGGGATATCGGCGTGAGCACCGGAGGTCCTTATGAGATTGCTTATGGTTCGCTGGTGCCAAAAGAGGGGCAAGGTTCCAACCTCGTGGTGCCGGTGGCAATGTCCGCAAGCCACATTGCGTATGGCAGCATTCGCATGGAACCGGTCTTTATGATCTTGGGGCAATCCGCGGCGACGGCGGCGGTATTGGCGGATGAAGCGGGTCTAAGCGTCCAGGCACTCAGCTACGATACATTGAAGGCTCGTCTGGTGGCGGACGGCCAAATCTTGCAGGCGCCGAAGGGCGTGACTCCTGCTGGTGTGAAGCTGGATGGCATTGTGATTGATGACCAGGATGCTCTGAAAAAGGGTCATTGGTCATCGGGCTCGTTCGCGAAAACGGCGGTCAACGGCGGCTATCAGCATGACGGGAATCAAAGCAAAGGGGAAGTCTCTGCGACCTTCACCACAAAGCTGAAGCCCGGCAAATACGAGGTGCGATTCGCTTATGTGCCGAACAACAATCGCGCTGATAATGTGCCTGTCGTGGTGCGTCATGCAGGTGGTGCGACGACCGTGACGGTGAACGAAAAATTGAAGCCGCAGCTCGATGGTGTGAGCGTTTCACTCGGGGTTTTCGATTTTGGCGCGGAAGGTTCTGTGGAAGTCTCCAATGCAGGAACCAGCGGTCATGTCATCATAGATGGGGTGCAGTGGTTGGCGCAGTAAGTGGGACTCAGGCATCATGATGCGGCGATATTGGAATGTGCCGCCTTGAGGTGGCGGCACGATCCCATCCCTCGGAGAGGGATGGGTACCGTACTCATCTCTCTCCGAGAGATGAGATTCGCTTCCCAACACCACACAGGCCGCCTGCGATTACGAAGCTCTTGCTGACGCGTCGTTGGTGTTTTGTTCGAGGAGGATTGGGAAAAGTCGGCTCGCCATGTTGGCTCGCCGGCGGTTCCAATCGAAGCCATTCGAGAGTGGACGCACTCCCAGGCCATCCAGGAGGACATTCAAGGTCACCTCAATGGCTTGCGGAGGCCTGGAATCGATCGTTAGGCTCTGCGGAGTGATGCTCTCCCAATCTGGAGCATGAGCAGTGAATAGAACGCAGAACATTAGCGTTATTTCCGGTGCACGGGAACGCGGTTGTGGCAAGTGCCCGTTGGCCATGGCGGTCGTGACAAAGATCTCCACTTGGTCGATGAAGCTCTGGGTAAGGGTCAAGTAGTGCGTCCGACGTTTTTCGGATGTCTTGTTCCAGAACGAAGGCTGGCGGACCAGCGCTTCCCAGGTGTGATGGTCTGGGTGTTCGATGCGGAAGACTTGCTCCGCCAGCGCTGGAGCCATAAGGCGCTCTCGTCCCATTCCATCGCAGGTAGCGGCATGGTTGAGGATCGTGATGCGACGTTCCAGATTCTGGCAGACCATGGAGAGGAGCATGTCTTCCTTTGAGTCAAAGTGGAGGTAAAGGGTGCCCTTCGCCCACGGGAGATCATTCGCCAAATCAGACATCGTGAATCCCTGGAAGCCGTGCTTTGAAAGCAAAATGCGCGCGACCCCGAGAATCTGGGCTTCCCGATTGGCAATTTCATGCTGAGGGCGTGGTGGTCGTCCCATAGTGGATCTTTTGCCGTACGCTTGACACGTGTTCAAACAAAATCCCGAGCGATTTCCGCTCGGGATTTTGGAGTGTGGTTTAAGGCTGAGCAGAAGACTGACTACTTCGTTAGAACCTTCGCCTTCACTGGTAGGGCGGGTTTCACGACCGTCGCTGGTGCGACTGCTTTGGGGAAGTTGTCCGTCCGGAAGGAGGTCACAGGCAGGCCGTCTTTACTGTAGAGATTGCAGACAGGATTGTCTGCCCATGCATAGCGCACAGCGACTGGTTTGGCGACTTTCGGACAGCTAACGGCGACGGTATCGTTGCCAGTGATCTGGGCGTCTGCCCACTCCCATTTTTTGTCTTCGCCACAGATCGCGAAGCCGGTGGGGGTGGATGAATCCACCGTGCGGATGGCGGAACCAAAGGTGTCGAAGGAAATGATGGCTTTGTTGCCTTCGATCTTCATGGCCTTGAATTCAGGGCTGCGATAGGGCAGCTTCATGCCGTAGTCCTTCACCAGCGCCCAACGGACGAGACGTTCAGCGACGTCGCGCTTGTTTTTTGGATGGATGTCAGCGTCTTCGCCGAGGTCGGTAATGACGCACTGCCCTGTGTTCGGTAGGCGTGTCATGGTTTGGGTTTGCGCGGCGCGCAATTCGGCCCAGTCGCTATCCCCGGGGGTGGGTTGCTCTGGCTTGAAGTCAGCGAGTTGAACCCAATAGAAAGGGAAATCTCCTTGCTTCCACTCGTCGCGCCAATGTTGGATCATCATCGGGAAGAGTTCAGCGTATTCAGCGGCGCGTGACGCATTGCTTTCGCCCTGATACCAGATGGTGCCTTTGATGCCGTAGCCGATGATGGGGTGCAGAACACCGGCGTAAAGATTGCCGGGGCGATGCTGCCCAGTCATCGGGTTCTGCGGTCCACGAGGTGCTGCCGGCACAGGCTTGCCCGCCTTGATCAGTTCCTGCCTCTGTTTTGCCCAGGCTGCGAGTTTTTCTTTGTGGGCAGCGACTTGCTTTTCGTAAGCTTGCGGCGTGAATTCGGCCTCGGTCTTCTTCCAAGTCGCCATCAGGTCCTTGTATCGAGCGTCCTTTTCCAGAAGATCGCGACGTACCCACGCTTCTGCGGAAGAACCGCCCCAGGCGTTGTCAATGAGCCCAACGGGGACATTGAGCATTTCATGGAGCAGGCGTCCGTAGCAAAATCCAACGGCAGTGAACTGCCCGACGTTGTCCGGAGAGCAGGCCTCCCATTGGCCTTTGAAGTCGTCCTGGATCTCTTGAGTGCCAACTTGGGGGACGGAGATGAGTCGGATGTTTGGATACTTTGCGGTAGCGATTTCGAGATCAGCGTCCCACATGCTGCTGACGCTGAAGCCCATGTTGGATTGGCCAGAGCAAACCCAGACCTCACCAACGAGGATATTCTTCAGTTCCCGACTGCTGCTGCCCTTGATCGTCATCGTTGCAGGTTTTGCATTGGCAGGCATGGGATCGAGTTTCACGGTCCATTTGCCTTTGGCGTCAGCGGTGCCCGTCTTGGTCTGGCCTGCAAAGCTGACGGTCACCTTAGTGCCGGGTGTATCCCAGCCCCAGATCGGGTCCGATTGCTTTTGCTGCAGAACCATGTTGTCGCCGATGATGGCGGAAAGCTTGAGTTCGGCGCTGGCATTGCCTGCCAGGACCAAACTGCCTGTAAGTAGTAGTGTGCGAAGTGTAAATTTCATGACAATCAAAATGGGATCGATGTGAGCAAATTAGGGCTTCGGTGCGGTGATCATGGGGAATGAGTCCGTCCTAAATGGCGTGACCGGTAAACCGTCTGCGCTGTAGAGATTGCAGACAGGATTGTCTGACCAAGCGTAACGGACGGCGATGGGCTTGGCGATTTTTGGACTGCTGACGGCGATCTTGTCGTTGGCGATGATAGCGGCGGTGGCCCATTGCCATTGGTGATCTTCACCGCAAATAGCAACGCCTTTGACTTCTTTGGAGTCCACGGTGCGGATGCTGGAGCCAAAGGTATCGAGCGTTACGATGGCTTTGTTGCCTGCGATCTCCACGGACTTGTACTCAGGGCTGCGATACGGCAGTTTGATGCCGTAGTCTTTCACCAATGCCCAGCGTGCGAGGCGCTCGGCGACGTCCTTCTTGTTTTTCGGGTGGATGTCTGCTGCTTCGCCAAGGTCGATGATGACCGCTTGGCCACCATTTTTGACGGAGTTTTCGGTCTTGGTTTGGCTTTCGCGGAGTTCGGCCCAATCGCTATCGCCAGGGAGGGGTTGCTCTGCTTTGAAATCAGCCAATTGGACCCAATAGAAGGGGAAGTCGCCCTGGTTCCACTCTTTGCGCCACTGCTGGATCATGAGGGGGAAAAGGTAGCTGTATTCATAGGCACGCCCAGCATTGCTTTCGCCCTGATACCAAATCGCTCCTTTGATGCCGTATCCGATGGTTGGGAGGAGCACGCCGTTGTAAATATTGCCAGGGCGGGAATTGCCGCCCAGCAATTGCTGCGGCGACTGCGGAGGACGGGGGAGGGGTTGCCCAGCTTTCTTGGCTGCTTCGAACTTCACCTTCCAGTCGGCCAAGGCTTTGTCATAGTCTGCCTGTGCTTTGGGGGCGGAGAGCGTGGCCTCGCGCTGCTTCCAGCCATCGAGCAGAGACTTGAATCGGCCGTCCTTTTCGAGAACGGAGCG
>CAZCAL010000242.1:4842-6173 GCA_964496625.1 uncultured Verrucomicrobiaceae bacterium
CAGGCTTCGCAGGCGGAACCGCCCCAGGAGTCGTTGATCAGTCCCACTGGAATGCCGAGCATCTTATGCAGCAGGCGACCGTAAAAGAAACCAACGGCGCTAAAACCGCCGACGGTTTGGGGAGAGCACTCCGTCCAGGCTCCCTTAAAGTCCTGCTGCGGTTCTTGGGTGCCGACGTTTGGCACGGTGATGAGGTGGATCTGAGGGAAGTTAGCGGTGGCGATTTCGAGATCGGCGTCCCAGGTGGAATTGACGGCGAACTGCATGTTGGACTGACCAGAACAGATCCAGACCTCGCCGATGAGGATGTTTTTCAGCTCATGGGTGCTGCTGCCTTTGATCGTCATCGTCGCAGGTTTTGCATTGGCTGGCATGGCGTCCAGCTTCACCGTCCACTTACCTTTGGCATCGGCGGTGGCGGATTTGGATTGGCCTGCAAAGCTAACGGTGACTTGGGTGCCGGGCGTGTCCCAGCCCCAGATTGGGTCCTCCTGCTTTTGCTGAAGCACCATGTTATCGCCGATGATGGCGGGGAGACGCGTTTCGGCCTGGCTGGAAAAAGTGATCGCGGCCATGGAGGTCGCGATCAGGAAGTGTCGGGGTATGTGCATAGATGATTGGTTTGAACGAAGGAAAGAGAACGTTCTCCTCCATTCAAGCCTTCCAGAAAGCCGGAAAAACTACCCCACCTCGATGCTTTTTTGGGCAGATTTACCTCGTGGCGCGGCGGCGCCGAAAGAATACCACCACACCAGTCGTGGCGACCAAGAGCACACTTCCTGGTTCTGGAACTACCACGTTAGACGTTGTGAAGCTGACGTCGTCAAAGAAGTTTTTGTCCATTCCTCCTGCAAGGTCCCAATTTAATGTTTCGAATCCGTTCATATCCACGCCCAGACTCTTTCCAGAGAAGATACTTACAGGGGCAAAAAGCGAGCCGGAAGTATCATCCCACGCGGCGACGTCCATCGAAGCGATATCGCCTGCAGTATCAAAGGTCACTGTGACATGACTCCAGTCATTGATGCCGACGGTTACGCCACTCGTGACCCAACCGCCCGATCCGAGGCTATATTGCACGGCCCCCTGACCATTGTACCCGAATTTGAGCCCGGTGGTGTTCATCGAATCGACATAGGACAACCCAAAGATGTTTGCGGAAGTGCCTCCAGGGCTAATGACTTGGCCTGGGCAAAACCAGAAATCCATCGAATACGTTGCAGATTGGATGGAATTTGGAGCGACACCGTTTAGGTCGCGACTGTCGATACTATAATCGTAGTTCAGCGTGGCATCAATGGCGCGGATTGCCAAGAAATTTGAACCACTAT
>CAZCAL010000242.1:6183-7076 GCA_964496625.1 uncultured Verrucomicrobiaceae bacterium
AAGATTGTTTGACCCGTTCGATGCATCGTAGACGATGGCACCGCCTGAATTGTCATTCCAGAGCCCAGATATATCCGCGATGTCAATGCCAACCCCGCCTGGTCCGCCGTTATTGGCTCCATAGGTTCCTGCGTTGTAACGAATGACATCAGGGCCCGCACGGAAGTAGGTGATTGGCGGGCCTGCCGAGTAACCCAATGCTGCAGGGACGAAGCCGGACCCATCCTGCCAGTCAGTTCCGATATTTTGACTGGTTATGACGGATGAAAACATGCCTTGATATCCATCGCCAGCCTCGAAGCCCCCGAGGTAGGCTGAGGCGATCGTTGGAACAAGAAGAAATGATAAAGCGGAGAGGCGAACTGTTGTATTTATAGCACTATGGGGAATATAACAAATGTAACTAAATTGTCAAATTGTTGTTAAACTAGGAATGTGATTAAATTTCAGGGCAGTTTTCTCAAGCGGCGATGCTTCCTCAGTCCTAGTAGATGCGGGATGGAGCGGGATGCCTCACGCTACAGAGGGGTTGCGTTTTTGGCTGGCGTGGATTCTGATCAGGGAGTTTATGCCTTTACCGTCTCTTCCCATCTGGCTCTGGGCCGCCCTCTGTTTGGCGGCAATTATGGGTGGATTGTGGCTGCACTTGGTGTTGCACCCGCTTCGGCAGCAGTTTTCTCACGCGTTGGATATTCTGCGGCTGCATCCGCGACTGATTGGGATCGGGTTTATCGCATTTTTTTCGGCCATGCTCTGTGGTGTGGCGGATCCGAGGCTCCCAGAACTGCGGAGTCTGGAGGGTTGGATGGATTGGTCTAGGCTTTTGGCTCCGTTGGCGGTGGAGAGCGGTGGCCATTTCGCATTGATGCTACATCAGGTTTATCCGCTGTGGC
>CAZCAL010000243.1:0-495 GCA_964496625.1 uncultured Verrucomicrobiaceae bacterium
GAGGGTTTTACGCGCAAAGAAGTGGATCGGCATCGGAAATGCCTGCCCGATAAATGGAGGGTCAAGGAAGCTGGCGTGATTGCAACATACCAACGCTGAGCCAGCAAAATCGAGACGATCAGCACCGACGATCCGAAAGTCAAAGAAGCCACGAGCCAACTCCCTGAACACTTGATGGGCGACAGAATAGGTGAGTGGAACGTTGGCCATGACTGATATGGCGATTAGTTTTTACCTGCTGGCAATCCCCGTTCAGCGAGGATTGCGATCACCTGATCGACAGCCTCGGACAGAGTGATGTTGGAATTATCAATGGTGACGGCGCCGTCCGGCACCACCAGTGGCGACGTCTTCCGGGTGGAGTCCATCCGGTCGCGCTCTGCGACCTGGTCTGCCTGCCCCTGAGCTTGGCGACGCGCAGCGCGGACTTCCTCCGATGCGTCGATGTAGAATTTGAAGGCACTTTCTGGAAAGACCACTGAGCCAATGTCTCTG
>CAZCAL010000243.1:505-6995 GCA_964496625.1 uncultured Verrucomicrobiaceae bacterium
TCCATCACCAGTGGACCCAACTTCACCAAGTCACGCTGAGCCGCCACCAAGGCTTCGCGAACCTCAGAAACACGGGCTACAAAAGATACCGCACGATTGACCGGATCAGCGTTTAAATCGTCGGAAGAGAGCAACCGTCCGTTGACGCGCACCAGTGTTTGCCCATCTGCTACGGGTGATTCCAAATGAACGGCCCCTGCCTGGTTGCGCACCGCATCGGGATCACTGACATCGACACCTGCATTCTGCACAGCCCAGGTCATGGCGCGGTACATATTGCCAGTATTGACATAGGTATAACCGAGGCGATTAGCGACGAGCCGAGCGACACTGCTTTTGCCAGAGGCGGCAGGTCCATCAATGGTGATGACTGGAGGGACTTCCATGGATCGTGCTCCGAATCAACTGTTGGTGCGAGGGATGCGGCTAACGACCCGTATCGGTCGCACGCCAGCGTCGGCTTGAAGGAAGAGCGCGAGATCATCCTCAAACCCAGGGTAAGAGGTGGAGATGCACTCTGAGCCTTCGATCACTGTTTGCCCCTCGGCATACAGACCAGCAATGGCAAAGGCCATCGCGATGCGGTGGTCTCCATAGGTCGTAATGTTGGCCCCTTGAAGTTTGGCACCGCCTTCGATTTCCATTCCGTCTTCAAATTCCGTCACGGTCACGCCCATTCGGCGCAAATTCTCCGCTACCGCTGCGATCCTATCGGTTTCTTTGACCCGCAATTCACGGGCGTCCTTGATCAGCGTGTTACCGCGCGCCAAAGCACCCGCAACCGCCAAAATTGGAAGTTCGTCGATGACATTCGGGATCTCCGTACCACCAATCACCGTAGCATTCAATTCGCCACCGTGAACGACGACGTTGCCACGCGGCTCTCCGTCCCGACTGGTTTCAGAGTTTTCGATTCGGGCTCCCATGCGCAACAGGACGGAAATGACACCCGTGCGTGTCTCATTAAGCCCCACGTTTTTGATGATAATCTGAGCATTCGGCGTCGCGGCTGCGGCGACCATCCAGAATGCTGCACTGGAAACATCGCCTGGCACCACAATGTCAGTCGCCCTTGGTGTTTGTCCGCCATACACACTGATGCGATCTTTGTCCCGTAGCCACTTTACGCCGAAGTGCGACATGATGCGCTCTGTATGATTGCGAGTTGTGATCGGCTCAACGACGGTGGTTTTTCCTGGAGCAAACATCCCAGCCAAAAGGACTGCGCTTTTCACCTGCGCACTAGCCATGGGCAGGGTGTAGTCAATCGCATGGAGATCTCCTCCTGTGATCGTGATGGGAGCGCAGATTTTATCGCCCTGTCCCTCCAACTTGGCGCCCATTTCACGCAATGGATCGGCAATGCGCTTCATCGGGCGCCGGGAAAGCGACTCGTCGCCAATCAATGTTGTAGAAAACGGTTGTCCGGCCAAAATTCCCGATAGCAGACGCATTGTCGTTCCAGAATTACCGCAATCCACAGCAGCAGACGGTGCCTTCAGCTTGCGACCATTGCCCGTAATGGCCAATTTCACCAAGCCCACCCCCTCCAGTTCCTCCAGAGGTTCCACCTCCGCGCCGAGGGCCTGCATCGCCTTCACGGTGCACATACAGTCTTCACTGGGGAGAAATCCCTCGATGACCGTACGGCCATCCGCCATGCCGGCAAACATCGCTGCGCGATGACTGATGCTCTTATCTCCCGGCACGGTGATTTCGGCGGGGATACTCTTGAGTTTTTTTACTTTGATGGTGGCCATGAGGGAGAAACGGTCGGCGCAGGAACGGCATCACGCAGGGCTTTGGCCTGCGTGAGAAATTCGCGGAGTGCTTCATCGTCCAGGTTTCCGATGATTTCAACCAACTGTCCCAATTCCGTGTGCGCATCCTTGAGGGCAGCGAGAACCTCTGCACGATTTTCTGCAACGATGCCCGTCCAAAGACCAGGGTCCCCCGCTGCAACGCGCGTGCTGTCACGAAAGCCGTTGCCGACACAATCCACCGCTGTTGGGCTCGCTGCTAGTGCAGCCCTCGTAGTGACCGCTGCCATCATGTGTGGAAGATGGGAAATCCGCGCGACTTCGCGGTCATGCGTTGCTGAATCGCGGACAATTACCTTGCAACCCAGGCTCTGCCAAAATTGTCGCAGACGGTCGAAGGCAGCGGGTGAGGTCCCACCCTGAGGCGTCAGAATGCAGGCGGCATCCTGGAAAAGGTCTGCCCGAGCCTCCGAGAGTCCTGCTTTTTCGGAACCTGCCATGGGGTGACTGCCAAGGAATTCCGCGTGACCAGCAAAAATCGGACACAATGCCTGAGATACAGCCCCCTTCACGCTTCCGACATCGGTCACCAAGGCATCCTGACGAAGTGATGTGGCGACGATTTGGTGAGCGAGATTCTACATTGTCTCCACTGGAGTCGCCAAAATGATGAGAGATGCGCCCGCAGCGATCTCACCTGCATCTGTACCTGCCACGTCAGCAAGCCCCGCCGACAACACCGCCGATGCAGCCTCAGCTCTCCGCGCCCAAATTCGGATCGGCAACTGTGGCCACTTTGCCCGGAGCGCGAGAGCTAGGCTCCCGCCAAGCAATCCTGGACCAAAAATGGCGACGGCAGCCTCTGAAAGTGGAGCGTTCTGCGTCATACCCATCGGATACTCGGGCGCAGCCCACTCAGAGTGGATGCATTGCGCCAAAGATTTTTAATCACAGGCTCAACGGTGATCCCATTGAAGCCATTAAGGAACAAGGAAAATCTTTCCAGTGTAAGGGCAACGAACCTTCTTCCCTGGCGCAATGTTGCGGACATCGACCATCTCCTTGTTATCATACGGGCTGTAAACAAAGCCTTTCTGGCCAGGAACCGGGACACCATAAGGCAGTTGCGCAGCACCTGGCGCAGGAGTGGTGGTGGTAGCGCCCTCTTCGGCCTTGGGCTTGTCAACGCCGGCTGTTCCCTTGTCATCGGGCTTGGTGGTAGAGTCAGCAAGATCGGGCTGGGACTTGTCCGCGCCCGGTATCGTTGAAGTACCGTCAGGCTTAACGTCCCCGGAATTTGAATCAGCGGTCATTGTACCATCAGTAGCTGATGGAGTTTCCGGTGAGATCGTTGGTGCCGGTTTTGGCTGCGAGCCATCTTGGTCAAGGTACCGTGTTTGACGCCCGGAGGGGGGATTATCCAAGGAAAGACCACTTTGAGGGGTTCCAGTCCCTGGCGGACGGTAGGGCACACATCCGGTAGCCGTCATGAGAATGATGACGGCGAAATTTGAGGCAATAAAGAGAGACAACTTAGACATGGTGAACACGAAGTTTATGAATTGACGCGCATTGGCATGAGGACATAGAGAAAGGTGGAGCCACTACGGAGCACACCAGGGCTGATCTCATCGATCAGATGGAGGTGGATTTCGTCCACCGAAAGATTGCGCAATGGTGCCATCGTGAACTCAGGGTTGAAGGCGATGGTAATGGGTACCCCTTTGTAGTTGATGGCGAGCGTTTCACGAGCTTCACCAATGTCTGGAGAAGAGGCAACGATCTCAACATTGCCGGGAGTAAACTGGAACTTCACCGAGTTGGATTTGTCGCTGGCCAACAATGACACACGTGAGATCGCACGGAGGAAGGCTTCACGCTCAATGGGGATACGCTCTTTCGTTTCGGTTGGGATAACTTGGCGATAGTTGGGATAGTTCCCATCGATCAACTTACTGATCAGCAAGCAGTCCCCAAGATCAAATCCCACTTGGTTGTGGGAAACACGGATGGTGACCTCCCCTTGATCTTTGAGTAGCCGTCCCAATTCATTGACTGCCTTTGTTGGCACAATGATGTCGGAATCATGGCTTTGGGGAAATTCAAACTCATGCTCTACCATAGCGAGACGTCGGCCATCAGTCGCCACCATGGTCAAATTGTTGTCCTTGAAGGAAAACAGAATGCCATTCAACACATACCGAGTCTCGTCAGTTGAGATAGCATAAGCCGTCTTGCGCAAGCAATCCTTGAGCACGGACTGCTCCAGTTTAAATTCGCGAGCTTCATCGAAGTGCGGCAGCGCGGGGAACTCTTCACTAGTCAGACCCAGAACCTTAAAGTAGCTCGGCCCACTACGAATCGAGGCCACGTTCTTTTCATCCACCGAGACCTCCACCTCTTCAGCAGGCAGTTCTCGCACAATTGTGGCGAGCCGTCGTGCAGGCAGGGTTGTTGCCCCAGCTTCAGTAACGTCAGCCGGGACGCCACAGGTCACCCCAACGTCAAGGTCGGTGGTAGTTAGCTCCAAATGCCCATCCCTCGCCCGCAGTAGGACATTGGAGAGGATGGCCAATGTAGTGCGCGCGCTGACGACGTGCTGCACTTGCTGGATGGCTTCGAGAAAGGATTCCTTGCTGATTGTAAACTTCATAAAACCGGGACTAGTTCCGACTTGTTAGCAAATTGCTTCAAATCGGCAAGGATATTGAGCAGAAAAGCACTCGATGTCCAGGGTATGTTGAAAATGTCCTCTTTCTTTAGCATCGGTCTGCAAGTTTACCACCCGCTCTTAGCGCACCAAATTCGTCGCACACCATCGTTGCATTGTCTGTCCATCCTCACTATTGTCTGAAGTTCAATTCCATGAGCTCCCCAGAAGGCCCCAAAGACTCTCGTCAAAAACAGGCGGAAAAGATCGCCAGCCATCCTGACCAGTACAAGGTCTGTGAGGGTTGTGGTTCTATTGTAGTCGCCCGTGCAGTCACTTGCCCCAGCTGCCATGCTTATCTTTTCGATGCTAGCGCCGTCAGAGTGATCGCCCAGGCGCAGACTCTCGCCCTGCGGAATCCAAATTCCGTCCTCTCTTCGGATCTAAATTAGCCCAAATCTACTTGGTAAAGCAGTAGCGAGGCCAATTTTTGTGATTTTTTGAACAAAAACCCTTTTCAGTTCGCAGATGCACTGCTAGAACTCGCAAATTACAGCAATTCGATCCTTTCGCTTTATTGAATGACATTCGGCAAAGCCACAGGAACGAAGTGCTGGATAACAAGAACCAAACCAACCAAACCAACCAACAAATACTCAACCGTATGAAATTGAACAACCTGCTCAAAACCCTTGGTTTTCTGGCACTGGCGATCAACGCCTCTGCTGGCACTGGCGGTGGCAAAGCCCCAGCTCCTGTGGCTCCTTGCTGCACTCCAGAAGAAACCCTCGGCGTCGACCTCAGCGTCGGCTATGACTCCAGCCTCATCTTCCGTGGCGTGGACCTCGCTGACAACTGGGTCTCCACCGATCTGAACCTCGTGGTTCCCCTCGTTGATACCGTCTCCCTTCACGCTGGTGCCTCCTATGGCGTTAGCGCTGATGACCGTGGCGCTGACACCGGTGGCATCTCCTATCAACGCCTCGAACTGAACGCTGGTCTCTCCTTTGACCTCGGCGCAGCAGACCTTGGCGTCGGCTACCGTTTCTACCAGCACGAAGGTGACCTGAGCGCGATCCTCGACGACACCAATGAAGTCGGCATCACCCTCGCAACCACCGCTGGTCCTGTGAACCTTGGCGTCGGCACCTACTACGACATCACCGGCGAAGGCTGGTATTTCGAAGTGGCAGCTAACACCGAAGTCAAGATCAACGATTCCATCTCCCTGGTCCCTGGCGTTTCCATCGGTTACGGCGTTGACTACACTTGGCAGATCTCTGGCGCGAACGTCGGCGACGGATTCACCGCAGTTGGCCTCAGCCTCGCTATGCCAATCAAGCTCACCAAGAGCGCTACCCTCACCCCATACGTCGCTGGCAACTTGCCAATCGACGCCCTGGATGACGCTGGCGAAGAAAGCCAAGTCTATGGTGGCGTGAGCCTCAGCGTTAAGTTCTAATCGAGACTCCGGTCACGATTTGATCTCTTTGGCCCCCTGGTGAAAACCAGGGGGCCATTTTTTTGGCCTCCCCACTGGCAAGAACGACCGATAACACCCAAGGTAGACCCCAGACTTTCACGCCCATGCCAACCCCATCCAGTTCGCAGCCCGATCCTCAGGAGCAACCGCTCCTCCCGGACATGCTTCCTGGAATGGCATCTGCGCCGCAGCAACAGCCCAAGAAGATCAGGGCCAAACCGACCCCAGCCGCCGAGGAGGCGACTCTCGTCTCCAGCAGCCCACCTCGTTGCTTTGTCCGCGTCCAACTCGAAGGCTCCGCTGCTATCGAACTCGACTACAGCGTGCCCGCAGACTTCCATGGTGAAGTGAGCGTGGGCTCTCGCGTCCAAGTCCCCCTGCAAAAGCAGCGTGTCCCAGCAGTCGTCATGGCGATCTTGGATTCCTCACCGCACGCTGCGCGACTGCGCCCCATTCACTCACTCATCGGCGCACGGCCGATGTTCACCCCAGCTTTGGTGAAGTTGGCCCACTGGATCAGTGAATATTATGCGACTCCCGTCCAAGGTGTACTCCGCACCATGTTGCCGCAGCAAGTGCGGGACAAGCCCGGCACGT
>CAZCAL010000244.1:0-2776 GCA_964496625.1 uncultured Verrucomicrobiaceae bacterium
GCGTCCGCCTCCACGAGGGGTAGCCCCGCCATTTGACCGGCATGCAGCAGCGCCACCCCTTAGTTCCAACACTGAAGCCGATGGCAGCAGACATCCCCGAACCTTTGTCGACCACGTCCGGACACTCGGTCAACGCTGAATATTCAAGCGCTTTTCCCCGTCTGTGGGTGATGACGATCCTTCCCGGTGCCCTTCCTCCCCCTCGGCGACTTGCCCCCTTGTCAGCGGGAGAAATCTGGGCCACCACTCCTGGTCCCCGACCGATAGTCATGCCTGTTTCCAGCACCCCGGCCCCCTCTCAATCCAGCGCCCCGCGTTCTGGGGCGTTGTCAGTAGGGGGAAAGTTTCTTTCTTCGGGTGGGAAAAGTGTCTGGCTCAACGGCATCGCCTACGGCCCCTTTGCGCCCAATGGCGAAGGTGCGCCCTTCCCCGATGACGTCGGCCTGACGCGCGATCTAGAGCACATCCACAGCCTCGGCTTTAACCTTCTGCGGATCTATGACCTCCCAACGCCCTTTTTACTGCGCGAAACCGCGCGACTGGGACTTTATCTATTGGTCGGAATTCCATGGACAGATCACGTGGATTTTTTAGCCGATGGGCCGCTGTGTGCTGAAATCAGACGCACCGTCATCGGCGCAGTCGGGCGACTCAGCCATCACGACCACATCGCAGGATTTTTGGTCGGCAATGAGATCGAAAAAACGCTGACCCGCTGGATGGGGCCGCTGGAGGTGCGTGAGTTCCTCGAGAATCTGATCGACCGTTGTCGCGATGCTGCACCTGAGAGGCTCTTCGCCTACGCCACCTACCCCTCCACGGAATACCTGATGCCACGAAATGCGGACTTTTGCGCCGCCAACCTCTACTTGGAGAGTCCCACAGCAATGGACGCCTACTTGCTGCGTCTGCAAAATCTCGCCGGCAACCGGCCGCTAGTCATCACTGAATTTGGTCTCGATGTGCTAGCCCACGGAGAGGAAGCGCAACAGCGCACGGCGATATGGTTCCGCGATAGCCTGCTGCGAGCAGGCACTGCGGGTGGTGTTTGGTTTTCGTATACCGACGAGTGGTTTCGCGGAGGCCGCCCAGTCATAGGCTGGCAGTTTGGATTGGTGGATGCACAGCGCACCCCTCGACCACTCTGCCAGACCTTTCCCACCTTGCCGATGAGGCTTATCGCTGGTGCAGATGCTCCGCGCATCTCCGTTGTCGTTTGCACTTACAATGGGTCATCGACTTTAGCTCGCTGCCTCGATTCGTTGCAAACGCTCTCGTATCCAAACTATGAGGTTATCGTCATTGATGATGGGTCCACCGACCATACTCCCAACATCGTTGCGGGCTTTTCAAAAACTCGATACATCCACCAAGATCACGCCGGCCTCAGTGCCGCACGCAATCTTGGCGCAGCCAGTGCTACGGGGGAAATCATCGCCTACACCGACGATGACTGCATTGCACATCCCGACTGGCTCTTGCATTTGCATCGTGCCTTTCAAGACCCTGTTTGCATCGCAGCCGGAGGCCCCAATATCCCACCACCACCGCGCAACCGAACGGAACGCGTCGTCGCTGCGGCACCTGGGGCACCAGCTCACGTCCTGCTGAACGACACTGAGGCCGAGCATCTACCGGGCTGTAATCTGGCCATCCGCAGAGATGTCTTGCTAAGAATTGGCGGCTTTCGCCCTAGATTCCGTGCGGCAGGGGACGATGTTGATATCTGTTGGCGACTACGTGACACCGGTGGAAAGCTGCGCTTTGTGCCCGGTGCGATGGTGTGGCACCACCGACGCTTCTCCATCGGTGCTTACTTGCGTCAACAGCGCGGCTATGGCGATGCGGAGGCACATCTGATGAAGGAGCACCCGCAACGATTTGGCCCATTGGGCGGCGCACGCTGGAGCGGGTGCATCTACGGGGACACGCCGCTTGTCGGCGATCCGTTGGAGGGCCTTGTGTATCATGGCACCTTTGGCAATGCACTTTTCCAAGGCATCTACGCGCAGGCAAACCGCTGGATGCTGGACTGGTTCTCAGGCCTGATCTGGATCGCCCTGGCAGTGCTGGCACTGTGTTTTCAGCAAAACACCATCGCCGCCTTGCTCCTGATCAGCGGGCTTGCCGCCGCCGTCATTCGGGCGCAAAGACTACCTCGCCCCCCCTTCCCTCTTGGTATTCGCGGCACGCTGCTACTTTGGATTCTCTGCCTGCTTCAGCCTCTCGTGCGGGAATGGGCACGGCTTCGAGGGATGCTACGACTCTCAGCAAGACCGGCCTTCACAACCAAGCTTGCGGAGGTGTTTCACCCCTCGCCTCCGACGCGCTGGACGCACCAAGGCCACGGCACCAGCCTCACCTTTTGGAGTACGACGGGCTTTGATCGCAACCGTTGGTTGGATCAATTTAAGGACGTCTTAAATAGGCACCACATCGCTTTCCGTGAGGACGATGGCTGGCGTAGATTTGACCTGGAATTATATCCAAGCTGGCCCATCTCGCCTTCTGTCATCTCAGTGACCGAATACCACGGCGACGAGCGCGCCTTAACCCGAATCCGCGTCTTTTTCCGCTGCGCGAAATGGCTTATTGTCACAAGTGTCGCCCTCACACTACTAGCGGCCGCGCCATGGACACCAATCGCGGCAAAGGCGCTGCTTTGCACCCCACTCATCGCTATTACCTCTTTTGCGTTAGCGCTGAAAGGTAGGCTGCGGGCGCTATTGAGGGAATCCTTGGGCACCACACAAAATCTCGCCAACCACGGCGATTC
>CAZCAL010000244.1:2786-6983 GCA_964496625.1 uncultured Verrucomicrobiaceae bacterium
TTCCACCATGACACCGTCCGCCCATCTCCCCCGTCGTCGTTTTTTGGCTACCACAGGCATCGCTGCCGTGGTCAATCTGCTGCAAGGCCAACTCCGCGCAGCGGACGATGCCGCAGGCGCAACATCGGGAAAAGTGCGACATTCTGTCTGCAAATGGTGTTACCCAAAAATCCCGCTGGAAGACCTCGCCGCAGCAGCGAAGGAGATCGGCCTTGAATCGATTGAACTGCTCGATCCACCAGATTTTGCGATCCTAAAGAAGCACGATCTCCACTGCGCGATGGTCAGTTTCCCAACCGCGCAGATGCCCGATGGCACCAAAATTGGCGTGATCCCAAAGGCATTTAATCGCATCGAGCACCACGATCTGCTCGTCAGCGTCTATGAACCGCTGCTCAAAGCATCCGCAGAGGCAGGGTTTAAGCAGGTCATCTGCTTCAGCGGCAATCGGGATGGTCTCGACGAAGAACAAGGCCTCAAAAACTGCGCCATCGGTCTGAAGCGACTCCTTCCGCTGTGCGAGAAACTCGGCGTGACTCTCTGCATGGAGTTGCTCAATAGCAAGGTCAACCACCCAGACTACATGTGTGATCACAGCGCCTGGGGCGTAGCGCTCTGCGAGGAACTCGGCTCAGAGCACTTTAAACTTCTCTACGACATCTATCACATGCAGATCATGGAAGGCGATGTCATCGCCACCATCCGCAAGCACCATCAGCACTTCGCCCACTACCACACTGGAGGCGTGCCCGGCCGTCATGAGATTGACGAAACGCAGGAACTGAACTACCCCGCCATCGTTCGCGCCGTCCAGGACACAGGGTACAAGGGCTACCTCGGTCAGGAGTTCCAGCCCGCGCGCCCCGATCAGCTCGCCTCGCTGAAGCAGGCAGTTGGAATCTGCTCGGTCGGTTGAGCTGGCCTACTTCCGCTTGTGAATCCCGATCCTGTTTCCATCGGGATCAGTTATCACAGCGATGGAGCAGGAATCACCCTCAAACGGCCCCAACTCCAAAAAAACACCAAGCCTATGGAGGTGCTCCACTGCTTCTTGGAAGTTCTCCACCTCCAGCACCAATCCGCCACCGGGAACCTCTGGGGGATTTCCATCCGTCCAGGTCGTGGTGATCGCCAGGGTATGCGGCCCGATCTCGTACTCCAGCATTCCGATGTCACCCTCAAGATCTCCGTCAATCACCTTTGGAGCCGCCAAACAAAGGACCTCCTCGTAAAATTTCCTCGCCCGGCGCAGGCTCGCAACCGGATGACCGACAAACGCAAATTCAGTGATTTTCATGATAGCTGCCAAAATTGGCTGACCGATTTGCGCAAGACGATGAGCCAATGATGGGGGTTGTTGCAACCATCTTCATCGGATCATTGAAAAAATTACGCCGAGTTACAATGAAGCGGTTTTTGGACGCTCTTCGCCCACAATCAACGCAACACACGGTGAGGAATCCTGAAAAATCAGAAATCTGCCGCCGCAAGCATTGACACTTAGCATTCAATCGCTGTAGTCTCGAACTTCCCGACTTTAAAATTCCGCTCTCATTTCCCCCGAAACCCGCCCCGGCACGGCCAGGCAGCCTTTCCCCTCATCCATGTTTTCCTCCAAAACTGAAGACCTCCTCCTCGAACAACTCCAGGAATCCGGATTGCTCACTGAACGCGACATCGCCCAGGCCCGGGGAGCCCAAAAAGGAGATGAGTCCTTGCTAGAGACGATCATCAAGACCGGCATTCTCTCTGATGAACAGATCGCTCAAACAGTCGCGGTAAATTCCGGGATGGAATATGTCGACCTGCACGGCTACATGCCGCACCAGGGCATGAAGGACTTGGTGCCGCTGGAAGTCGCTCTGCGCTACAAGGTAGCCCCCCTGGGTGCGGATGGCACCACGCTCCAGATTGTGGTCTCTGACCCCTATGATTTCGAGACCCTGGACGCGCTACCCCACGTCCTTCAGCCAGATATTGAATTTTTTTGTTCCACCCCGTCGCTGATCAAAACCCTGATGGCGAACATTTACGGTAACGAAGCCGTGATGGGATCCGGGAATTTCAAGACGGCTGGAGAGGGAGATTCGGGCGAAGGTGACGCACCAGTGATTCGACTGGTCACCAATCTTTTGATGGAGGCATTCAAAACAAAGGCCTCCGATATTCACATCGAGCCACTCGAAAAGGACATCCGCATCCGCTACCGGATTGACGGTGTGCTGCATGATGTCGAGCACCATCCAAAGCGCCTCCTCGCTGCGATCATCAGCCGCATCAAAATCATGACCGGCACGATGAGCATCGATGAAAAACGCGTGCCCCAGGATGGTCGTATCACGATGTCCTTCAATGACAAGGAGCTGGACATGCGCGTCTCCATCGTGCCAACCAACAATGGAGAGTCTGTCGTCATGCGTGTGCTTGACAAAAGCAGCCTGCGACTGGGGCTCTCGGACTTGGGATTCCTCAGCGATGATCAGTCCCGCTTTGAACGACTACTAACATTGCCAGACGGCATTATTTTGGTCACTGGCCCGACAGGTTCTGGTAAGACGACCACACTCTACGCCTGCCTCAATTTCATCAACCGACCTGACCGCAAAATCATTACCGTCGAAGATCCGGTCGAGTATGAACTGGCCGGGATCAATCAGGTGATGGTGAAGGAGGACATCGGTATGACCTTCGCCTCCGCGCTGCGCGCCATGCTGCGTCAGGCACCGAACATCATCATGATCGGGGAAATTCGCGATATGGAGACGGCGGGTATCGCCATCCAAGCATCCCTGACAGGTCACCTTGTCTTCAGTACACTCCATACCAACGATGCCCCTAGCGCCGTTGCCCGTCTCACTGATATCGGCATCAAACCCTTCCTGATCGCCTCCGCCGTGCGTGCCATCATGGCACAACGTCTGGTGCGGAAACTGTGCGTCGAGTGTAAATCACCCAGCACCCTCACCGACCGGGAACTCCGGTCCCTGGGCCTGGAGGCATCACAGATGCTCGGCGCGCACATCATGGGACCACAAGGCTGCAACAAGTGCCGCCAATTTGGTTTCCGCGGACGTATGTGCATCCTCGAAATTTTTGAAATCGATGACGAAGTTCGCAGCATGGTGAATGAAAACCTCACCACGCCACAGCTGCGGCGGCGTGCCCGTCAACTCGGCATGCGCACCCTGCGCGAAGACGGCATCCGCAAGGTTCTAGCAGGTCTCACCACCGCAGACGAAGTCATTGAAGCCACGATGTCAGACGCGGACTGATCCTTCCCGCTCATTACTTTCCCAACTTTCTTCCCCAAAAGCGAACACCTTTTTCTATTGCTATGACAGCTCAACACGTGGTGGACATGCTCGAAGCTCGCGGCGTCATCGACAGCGGACAAGCCTACGACATCGTTCAGGATACTCTGCGGTCCGGCAAGGACACGCTCCAGGTCCTACTAGATTTTGAGGTCTTCCAGAGTGAAGATGAATTTTGGGCCGCAGTGGCGGAGGAACTCGGCTGCGAGCACTTTGACCTTTCGACTTTTGAGCCGCCACCCTCCGTTGTAAACCTGATTCCAGCAGGCATGGGTCGACTTTACGGTGCCTTCCCCATCACGCTAGACGGCCAGGGCCTGCACGTCGCATTCACTGATCCCCTCAATCCGCAGCTTGCTGAAGACCTTCGCTTCGGCCTCGACAAAGCAATCGTGCCCGTCGTCGCCCGCAGCAGCCAGGTGCAGGCTCTGATCGACAAACATTATGGCACCGGGATGCCCAGCGTAGAGGAGATTTTTGGCCAGTTAGCCCTGCAAAAGCCTGACAATCCAGAGGCAGAGGCAAACTCAGCGCCCATCGTCAAGTTCGTTGATCTAGTTTTGGCCCAAGCCATCAAAGAGAAAGCCTCTGACATTCACTTTGAGCCATTCGAAAAAGAATTCAAAATCCGCTACCGAGTGGATGGCTCGCTCTATGAAATGGCGCCGCCTCCAGTGCACCTCGCCACCTCAGTCATCTCCCGCGTGAAGGTCATGGCGAACATGAACATCGCAGAGCGCCGCATCCCGCAGGATGGTCGCATCATGACGGTGGTCAATGGAAAGCCGGTGGACATGCGCGTTAACTCCCTCCCCACCCAGCATGGCGAATCCGTGGTGCTCCGCGTTTTGGATCGATCCTCAGTAAACCTGGATCTAGAGAATCT
>CAZCAL010000245.1:0-6974 GCA_964496625.1 uncultured Verrucomicrobiaceae bacterium
CAGCACAGCTCTGGATACCCAGGGATCACGCTCCCCGTGAATTCATATACCCCAGGAAGATCCACGAGCTTTGCCCGAACTGGATTGTTCATGATGTAATGGGCGATCTCGCGAAACGCATCTGGCCCGCTCTCTTCCTGCCGCAGCACATGATCGTATGGTTGATTCTGCAACTCAAAGCCCGCCCCTAAACGGGCATTGAGGCTCTTGCGCAAATGGCCAATGAGTAGCCGTTGATCACTGCGTTCGCTCCATCCATGAAGCAGCAGATGCAGGTGATTCGGCATCAAGCAGTACACCGGACAGATGACAAGGTAGCGGGCAGATGAATGAAGCAGCATCTCGCAAAAGTCTGCCCAAAAGCTGGCGTCAACCAACCGGTCCTGCGGTCCTTCATCGTCATCGACCAATGTACACTTGCCGCACCACGGTATTCACCGGGCGCAAGTCTGCGGAGGTAGCTGTGCCGCTGAGGAAGCAAACTCATGCACTAAGTGCTTAGCATTAAAGGCGATGGGGGCCAAGCAGTTCGTAGCTGAATCCGCCAGGATTCAGCCTTCCCCGTGCACGCCACCTGCCCCCCTTCGGAACTCTGGCGAGTTCCGCTACTCTTTCAGCAGCCACGCAACGGCTGCGGAGTGGGCTCCGCTGGCAGCGCCGGAATAAGGAACCAGCCCGTCAAACTTTGCGCCAACAACATCAGGCTTCTCGCCTTCCCCGGCGATCCACAAGGCCCCCGGCGCATTCAGGGCCATCATCCCAGGAAGATCCAGATACTTCGCGCCACCGGGGAGGAACATTGGATCACGGTAGTCCAGAACTTTGCCGAACCGGAAACCTTGAGTATCGGCTGCCGCACGGTCAATCGCCTGGCCAGCAAGCGCCCTCGCCGCAATCACGACCGGACCTGTTGATCCCCAACCTGCGACCGAGATTTGCGTTGGATTTTGGTGAGTCCCGACCTTGGCTTTACGCAAGAAACTAACGATCGAAAGCACATCATGCGTGCGCTGCGCAAAGAGCGCATGATTGTAGCCAAAGGTGTAACCTGCGAACTCCCGTGGGTTTTCCACAACACGCGTTTGCTTGATCGGTGCGCCCCCTTGAAAGAGCAGATCCACTCCCAAGACCGTGGTGCCGGATTTCACTAGCTTCATCACCTCAGCGCTTTGAATGGCGGTCTTCCCACTGTCATCCAACCATACCACCGCACGGCCGTTCGCGTTCTTCGGGTAGAGCCATGAGACGTTCAACTCCTCGCCATAAGTCTTATTCGATAAAGTGCCGCTCATCTCCAAGTAGTCGCCTCGATCCTGCTTGCCCCCCAAGGTCCACACCACCTCGCCCGCATCGTCATACGTCCGTCCAATGACGACTTCGACTCCCTTCCGCAAAACATCGAGACTACCCGCGCGCAGTTGCTTGGTCGCATCCTGATCAAACCACTTTAAGAGTCCTCGCTCAAACTCAGGGTCTCCGGCTTTTGGCGCTGGATGATCTTTATCCCACACAGTGAGTTGCTCACCGGTCAGGGGCTCATAGTCCTGCTCAATTACAGGCGACGCAAATCCGAGCTTGAAGTGCTTGTTCAAAAACGTGTAAAAGGCGGAGCGCGTCACCGCATTGTAGTTGTGGGGAAAGTGCTCGCCACGTTGGAGCATGACGTTGTCCTTAGCCCCGAAGGTCGCATAGAGCTTTTGTAGATCCGGAAAGCCCTTCGTCGCCATCTCCTTGGTCCAGTCGTTCGCATTGTTCATGCCTTGGGGTTTGGGGGCAAAGAGCGCGGCGAACTCCACATTGCCCGTATTGATGCGCAGCAGGCTAGCATTTTCACAGGTGCAACCTCCCTGCATCGAAGTGCTGACCATCACGCAGGGGAAGGACAGTTTGATACGATCATCAATGGCCGCCAGCAGCATGGTCTGAGTGCCCCCACCGCTGGCACCGGTGATGGCGGTGCGTTCAGGGTCGACTTCCGGTAGACTGAGCAGAAAGTCCAGTCCGCGCACAGCATTCCACGTTTGCAGCCCCATGATGCACTGGGCGTGAGCCTCGGCCTGTGGGCTGTAGAGCCCCCAGTTTTCCACGGTATTCATCTCTGGCCGTTGCTTGGCGAACTTGTGCACGACATCGCGGGAGAACTGCACAGAATCGGAATCGCTGAGCATGTCCCACTGCCAAACGACACAGCCCATACGCGCCAATTGCACGCAGAGCGACTGGAAGATGCTGCGTCCGCCTTGCTCAAATCGTTCCCCTCCGGTAGCGATTTCAGCCCTTGTTTTATCAGCATCCGATAGTGACAAACGGGCATCCTGCCAGTGGCCGTGGGCAAACATCACGCCAGGGACTTTGCCCTTCGGGTTCTTTGGCCGGTAAAGATTTCCTGTCACAAAAAAGCCCGGCGCACTTTCAAAGTATACCTTCTCAATGGTGTATCCATCACGATCAATTTTACCGTGCACCACCGCATTGAGCGGCGTCTTCGTTGGCATTGGCCACAGGCCCTCCGCCACGAGGATCTGCCTCCGCACGTAGTCCTTGCGCACATCCCACTCACTCAATGAGCTAGGCGGGTTGAAAGGAAAATAGCCATTGAGGTCCTTTGGCGGCTGGGTGCGCGAGTCCTCCGCAGTGGAGAATGCCGTCCCACAGAGAAGAACAACCAACGAGAGAAGAATAGGTTTCATGGAAGGATGAGAGCGAGTCAGAGCACTACGCGAAGATTCCCCCGCGTTGATCATCCAAGACGAAAATCACCCCTTCTTGCACTCCCGAAGATGGCGGCAGTCGATGTGAGACCTATGACTGTGCGTCGGTCGCTCTCTTCATACTGGCCAACGCGTCAGAGATGCGAATCTCGTGGCGGCGACGCTTGATAAAGTAGGAAACATACTCGTAACCAGCCTCAAGCAGATGATTGTATGCCGTCACGAAATGCTCCCCAACTCGATGAGCGCGGTGAGCATCTGATCCGACCACGATCGGGATATTCCGATCCGCCATCATCTTCAGCATCTCCATCCCTGGATTCATTTCAGAGTAGCTCTTATTCAGCCCGGACGTGTTCAACTCCATCGCCACGCCAGTGGCGGCAATGCGATCTAGAGCCGATGCAACTGGCCCCTTGATGATCGGAAAGCACCAGGAATCAGGATTGTAGTTCTTCACCAAATCAGGGTGGCCGAGGCAATCGTAAAGGCCCGTTTCCGCAGATTTCGCGAGATGATCAAAGTAGGTGCGTCGGAACCCCTCGATGGTGCCCGTCTCATATTTTGCCAAGTATTCTTTGGCCTGCCAATGGACTGAGCCAATGATGAAATGGAAGTCTGCACGTTGATGGAGTTTTTCGATCCACTCCTCACAGCCGGGATAATATTCGCTCTCCATGCCCAAGAGGACATCGATCTTGCCTTTGTAGGCATTGCGAGTGCGCTCCACCATCGCGACATAAGTGTCAAACTCAGATTCCGCCATCCGCACCGTCTGCCAGAAGCCATCGGGCATCGGACAGTGGCAGGTGAAAATGATACCGTTCATCCCGGACTTAATGCCCTGTTGCGCATACTCCTCGGGCTCGCCCCAGGCATGTTTGCACAGCGGTGTATGCATGTGAGAATCATAGACCTTTACCGCGTCACGGATGGGCTCGGCCTTTGGATCATTCAGCGGCGCACGGGCGACTTCAGGCTCGGCGATGACCTCAATCTTCACCGGTTCCACTTTCGCTTTTCCGCCTTTCGGGGCTTTTTCAACAGTCGGCTTGGCCGGTTTCGCTGCTGGAGCGGCTGCCTTCGCGACTTTTGCCGGTGCCGATTTCGGGAGAGGAGCCTTTGCAGCCACTACCTTCTTGGCAGGGGCCGCTACCTTCGCAGGAGCCACCTTCTTTGCCGGCGGGGCCTTTTTAACCGGCGCTGTTTTCTTCGCCGGCGGGGCCTTCTTCACAGGTGCCACTTTCTTTGCTGGCTGGGCCTTCTTCGCTGGAGCTACCTTTTTGGCCGGAGCAGCCTTTTTGGCAACTGGCGCGGGCTTTTTGGCGGCGGGCTTGGACTTCGCCTTGCTCGGCGCTACGGCTTTGCCCTTCGGCTTTGGCGCAGGTTTGGCCTTGCTGGGTATAGGCTTGGCCTTGGGCTTCGCTTTGTTGCCTGCCTTGGTGGATGCCTTCGCCGCGATGGGCTTGGCCTTGGTAGTTGGTTTGGTGCGTTTCGTCACGTGCTCAGCTCCCTGTGTTTTGCAAAATCAGCCATCCTTTTCCTTCGACGCTCGCCACGCGCACCACTTTCCCATCGCCCGAAGTACCGGGATAGCAGAGTCTGAGCGTCAGCGGAACATTCTTCCACTGGCGCCCCTTCATCTGTTCAATCAACGAAGCGAATTGGGGATCATTGCGGTTGAAGTAGGCATAGACGGTTCCCGATTCCTCGGGATGCTTGATCTCAAGCACTTCGTCATTCGAATAGGAGTCAGCACCAGCCGTGGCCGAAGGCCGGGAGGCGAGCACCCGCAGCAGCTTTGGCTGGTCAGGCTTTGATTGCAGAAATTCTTGCCAGGCGATTTCCCCGTATCGAACGGAGCTCTCCCAGTCCACCCGGATCGCGCCCTCGTGATCTTCTTCGACGATCACATAGACTGGATCAGCACCGACAAATTGTGCCTGCACATAGGCCATCCGGTAGCCAGGTTCTTGGATTGGATTGATGTCGCCGATTCTGGCCCAAGTGAAAGAAGGCATCTGATGGCGCTTGTAGTAGTCGACCATCAAAGAGCGAATCCGCTCCGGATTGCGAACGTGCGTCAGCATCTCATCGATTGTCTTCGATTCAAAGAAACTCCGCACCGACTTTTCAATCGCTTCCTTTTTGGTATCGATGCCCGCTGCCCCCATCGCCACGGGCACAGCACGAGGAACCGCAGGGAGACTGGGGATGATGGTGGCGCCAACGGGTGCCGTCGGCATCAGCGATAGATCATCCGACTTATCGATCGGCTGCGGAGCACTACCTTGCCGAGCTCGCGACATTTCCGCTGAGTGAAGCTGGATTCCCTTCAGTTCCTCCATATACCGCGTCCGCTCCCCATTGGCATCCCAGAGCCGCTGCATAACCACATAAAAAACAGAAGCCACCATAAGCACCAGAGCCGAGCCGCCTAGTAACTTACCAATGAGGCCCATGAGCGCTTCGCTGCGTCTTGTCCGGCTGAGTTTTGGCCTCTCTGTAGTTTGCATCATGTTGACTCACGCCAAAAATGGAGCCGAAGGTGGGAATCGAACCCACGACCTACGCATTACGAATGCGTTGCTCTACCCCTGAGCTACTTCGGCCCGTCAGACGGGTGGGTTGGGAATTGGCATTATACGAGCAGGTTTTGTCTTGTCATTACCTTTCTTTGCATCAGGGCAATTTTCTGCTCTGTTCAGACAATCTCTCCTTATATGAGCGCCCCCTCCTTCGCCCAAAAGGCCGCCAGATTCTGGCAGCGCCTACCCTTCCGCCACATGACGGCTTTGTGCCTCATCCTCTATATTTTCGGGAAAAACCAGCCTTTTCCGCTGACCCGATTCCCGATGTATTCTGGCATCAGCGAGGAGGCAGATGTCTACTATGTGACGGATCAAAAGGACACCCCCCTCTCCATGAAGGACGTGTTTGATACTGGGTCTAGCAACACCAAAAAGCGGTTCAAAACGAAGCTGAGCGCCCATTTGCAGAACCTCGCCGATCAGGCGCGGACCGACAAGAAAGACACCAATGATGCCTCCCACGAAGAACGCATTGTCGCCGGTAAGGAGACGCTAGACTCCCTCGTCGCCTCGATGAAATTCAAAAATCTCCCCGCTGGCACCACCGGCCTCCGGCTTTACAGCCGGACTTTCGCCCTCCGGGACGACTCCGTAAAGGACCATCCCCCCGAACTGCTGGCCGAACATTCACTCCCCACCCCATGACCTCTTCCACCTCACCCGCCCGCCCTTGGTGGCAACCTGAAGCCTTCGATTACTCAAGGTTGCAACTCTTCCTCATGCGGCTCGGTTTTGCCGCGCTGATCTTTTGGAACATCAAGTGGGAAACCCGCAAATTCACCACGCAGGACCACCCAAACGGCCTCGCTCAATGGTTTGACTTTACCTGGCTGGCCCACAATCCGCCAGACTGGGGGCTGAAGGGCCTGACCATCGCTGGGTTACTGCTGTATGTTGTCGGCATCGTGCCAGTCATCGGACTGCTGCCAGTGCTGTTCTTCGCGATGTCAATCGGCACCCTGGTGCTTTCCCAGGGTGAAATTCAGCACTCCTGGCAGCTCATCACGCTGATGGGATTGGCCCAATGGGCCGTGTATCTTTTTCATGACCGAAAGTCATTTTTCAAACCCAGCTACGAAACCCAGCGCCAAGCTGCCTACTGGAGCACCGTGGTCATCGCTGCCGGTTATGTCGTCTGTGGGCTGGTCAAAGTCCTCGTCTCCAAAGGCCTTTGGATCTGGAAATCGCCCTTCTTGGCGGTCCAGGTCATGAAAACCAACTGGGCCAACTACTACGACACCCTGGAAAAACCCGCCGCTTGGCTGGAGTCCACCACCCAGTTCCTGGTCGATCACCCCTGGCTCACGCGGGCCTTTTTTGGGAGCGGCCTGCTCATTGAGCTTTTCGCCTTTGTCATCCTCATCAATCGGCGTTGGGCGTTTTGGTTTGGTCTCAGCATGATCTCCCTGCATTGGGGCATCAGCGAGCTGATGAACCTTCACTTTATCCAGCACATCATCGCCATTCTGATTTTCCTAATCATGCCCAACATTCCCGGCATCTGGCCCAAGCAGACGAGCGAAGGCAAAGCCGCCTAGCCCGCAAGCCTGTTGGGGATGGGTTTCCAACCAAGCAGGGAGAGCATTTGAAAATCGCTGCAGCCCGGCTAACGAATGCGGATGACTTTAGATCTCCCCCAATGGTTTGACCTTCACGCCCATTTCCGCCAGGG
>CAZCAL010000246.1:0-6942 GCA_964496625.1 uncultured Verrucomicrobiaceae bacterium
TACCACCTTCCGCATGTATTCAGAGATGCTGGCAGACGATGTCGTGGCAGATCCAGACACGCGACGCCAGTACTTGCAGACCCTCTGTGATGAATCCACCCGGCTTACCCACCTGGTCGAAAACGTCCTCAGCTACTCCCGCATCGAGCGTGGCCGACCCCAAACGAGGATGGAAACCCTCACCTTGGCGGAGTTATGGCAACGAATCGCCTCGAGGCTAAAGAGTCGCGCCATCGAGTGCGGCCTCGATGTCGACCTGGATCTCCCAGAATCGGAGGCAACCGTGACCGTCCAAACCGATCCCAGCGCGGTTGAACAGATTCTGTTCAATTTGACGGACAACGCCTGCAAATATGCCGCCCCAGATTGTGAGACGCGTCGAGTGGACATCAGAATTCACAGCCATCATAACCAGGCAATCCTCAGCTTTCGCGATTACGGCCCTGGGATCTCAGCCCAACAGAGAAAGAAGCTTTTTCAGCCCTTCTCCAAATCCGCCACCGAAGCGGCACACTCTGCCCCGGGCGTCGGGCTGGGTCTGGCACTTTCGCGCAGGCTCGCCCGAGAGCTTGGGGGTGACCTCGTTTTTCAGCCCGGCCCCCACGGAGCAACTTTCGAACTGACGTTGCCTCTTGTCTGAGTACGCAAAACGACCGCGAACCCTGGGGCTCGCGGTCGTTGAACAAGTCAATCAGAAGCAGTCAGTCTCTCCAATCGATCATCGTGTCTCAGCGGCGACGGCGGCGGAGGATGAAGGCGAAACCAGAGCAACCGAGGAGCAGTGCACCTGTTGGCTCAGGGACTTGGCAGCACTCACCATTTAGGGAGACATTATCGAGATAGAGCGTGCTTCCGCCTGCACCCCAAGCGTAGAGCTCAACGTGGAAGGTTTCATTGGCGATCGCTGGGCCAGCAGGAAGAGGAGCTGAACCACTGCCGAAGCTGAAGTCCAGATGCTTCCAGCTTGCCACACCGATCAGTGAGATCGGACCAGAGGTGCGGTATTGAGTCACCCCAAAGTCATCCTGCCAAAAAATGCTCGCCTGGATTTGATCCACTGAAGACGTAGTCGGACGGCGCCAGTCAATACTCAGAGAGTCGATGTAGCCGGTCGAGGTTGAATCAAACGTGGTATTGAATGCAATGGTATCGCAGGCTTGGCTCAGATTCGTGCGGGACAAAGAATAGTCATAAGTTTTGTCCCAGCCAGCAAAGCAGCGAAACTTGCTTCCATCAGGACCACCGGTCGTATGAAGGCTGTTGGAGATGCTGCAAAGGGTGATGTTTGAGGGCGTAACGCAAGGTGCGCAATACGAAGCAACGTTCGGGCTGGCAGCCTTGGGGATGTTGTTGAAGTCGTATTTGACCAAAACGGTCGCAGAGACAGGGCCAGAGAAGGCGGCTGCGGCCAGGAGGGTGAGGAAGGCTTTGTTCATAGGATCGGGTTGATTTGAGGATTGTTTGACTGACTGCTGATTGTCACCGTTTTTCCCAAAAGCGATAATCAACTGTGGGAATTATATCAAATGTTGGAATAGCGTCAAATCCATTCTTCTAATTTTCGCAATTTTTAGATTCGTAACAGCGAACATTCTCGTAATTGATACAATCAGCGTTGCCAAATCAACCAAATCCCTTTTGTGACCTTCCCCTCAACCGGCTAGCGCTACCGCATTTCAATCCAGCCAGAGCGCTTCTAGGTGACCACCTTTTTGCTTTTCGTATTTTGTAAGCCGGGCTAGTATTAGTTTGAGACGACATGCCCACCTTTGCCTATCAAGCTACCGACACCACCGGACGGGACCAATCAGGAACCGTTGAGGCACCGGATCGCACGTCTGCGCTCAGGCAGTTGACCGGACGGGGCTTGCAACCCTTTGCCGTGGCGGAGTCCAACACGGGGAAATCGGCAAAAGCAATCGCGACCGCAGCAGCAAACTCCGCGACGAAAGCCAAGAACAAGATCGAAGATGCTAGTGGTCCGATCCGCATTGGAGCCACAAATCTCCAGCTTTTTACAGAGGAACTCTCCGAGCTTCTGGAGGCGGGGATGCGCCTAGAGCCTGCCTTAAAACTGATGGAAGGGCGTGACGAAAAGGCCACTCATCGCCCAATTGCCCGCCGCCTTGGCAACATGATTCGCGAAGGCCATTCCTTCAGCCATGCCCTGCGCCAATCTTCCCCTTCCTTTAGCGAACTCTACTGCGCAGTCGCCGCAGCGGGCGAGGCGGGTGGCTCTCTGGGGATTGCCCTGCGTCGGCAGTCCCAATACCTTTCCAGCGTCCGTGAAATGCGCGGCAAAGTGGCGGTGGCATTGATTTATCCCGGCTTCCTGTTGGTCTCCGCCATCGGCGTAGCCATCATGTTTGCGACCTTTCTGATCCCCAAGCTAACGAACGTCATCGCAAATATGAAGGGCGGGATGCCCAAAGGCATCCGCATCATTCTCGCCACTACAGATTTTTTCAAAACTTGGTGGTGGCTAATGCTGGCACTGGCCGTTCTGGCGGCGCTTGGAGCATGGGTCTGGTCAAGATCTCCGAAGGGCCGCCCCGTCTGGGATCAGCAAAAACTCAAGATCCCCTTTATCGGTGGCGTCTTGATGGCCAGCTTTCACTCCCAATTCCTCGAAACATTAGCAAGTCTCAGTTCCGGTGGCCTGCCCCTTCTACGTGGACTGGAACTGGCCTCCAAAGTGTCCAGCAACGTCTTTATTCAGGGACAGTTGGCAAAAGTCACTGAACTTGTGCGTGATGGCGCGCCGATGTCTCGAGCCCTGGAGCGGACCGCCCTCTTCCCGCAGAACATGATCGAGATGGTGCGCATTGGTGAGCACACTGGCGACATCGCCGGTTCGCTGCGCCGAACCGCAGACCGCTGCGGGCGCGAGCTTTCCAAGAGTCTCGACAAGGCGATGGCAATGGTGCAGCCGGTCATCATCCTGATCATGGCAGCCTTGGTTGGCACCATGGCCTATGTAATGATCTCGGTGATCTCGCAGACTGTATCCTCGATTCGAAGATAAACGTTTTGTTTTGAGCCCTTGCCCGCCCAACGCTGTCAAAGCCCTTATATAGACTACATTACACCCTTTAAAAAACCAATCCCTACCATGAAAGTACTCCACACGATTCACCGCACTGCCGCCAAAGGCTTCACCCTGATGGAAATGATGCTCGTGCTTGGCATCATCGCCCTTCTCGTCGCCATCGGCGCGGGGACGTTGGGTGATGTGATGGGCGGCGCTGAAATGGGGGCGGCCAACGCCCAAATGAGCACCATCAAGACAGCCCTGTTCCAATACCGCACTCTGGGTGGCACTTATCCTTCCGAGGCGCAAGGTCTGAAGGCTCTAGTGGAGCGCCCCTCCGGTGCACCACAGCCCCGCATGTGGAAGAGCGTCATCAAACCTGAAGGAATCGTCGATCCATGGGGTTCGCCTTATGTCTATCGGAATCCAGGCCGCATCAACCCCCAAGGGTTTGACCTGATGTCGATTGGGCAGGACAAAAAAGAAGGCACGGATGACGATGTCGTGCTGAAGTGATCCCCCCACCCAACCCGGTGACTGGATACCACATCGCCCCGCACCAGCGCACTGAACGGGCAGGTTTCACCCTGCTCGAAATCATCGCAGTGCTGGCAATCATGGCGCTGGTCATCGGCTTGGCTGTCTTTAATTTTGACTCGCTAGGAAGGGACAAGGTCGAGGATGCCGGAGATGCTCTCATCGTCATGGCAAAGCAGACACTGGATGCCGCCACAGTGTTAGGCCACCAAATGAACATCCAGTTTGATGAAACTGGCTTTGCTGTTTTGGGTGGCCAAGGTGTACTAGCGGGTCGCTATACCATTCCGGATGGCCTCAAAATGGAGATCCTTCGCTTCCAAGCCAAAGACTGGGTGCCCGCCGACGGCAATATTTGGTCCTTCTCAGGTCAAGGCCTTTGCGAGCCCATCATAGTCCGACTAGAAAGCCCAACCGCATCCCGCGAAATCAACTTCAATGCCCTGACGGGGACGCCTATTGGAAATGAATAACAGCCAAACACAATGAAAACATATCAACTACACGACGGCAAACTGAACGAAGGATTCACCCTCATGGAGATGATGATCGTGCTGGGGATCATCGCGTTGCTCGTCGGCATCGGCGCGACCATGTTCACCAATATCGACGAACCCGCCAACCGACAAGCGGCCAAAGCGCAACTCGGAACCATCGAGACAGCTTTGAGAGCCTATCGTTTAGCCACTGGGGTTCTTCCCACCAACGCCGATGGATTGAAGGCTCTGGTGGAGCGCCCGGCGTCCCTCCCAGCCAACACCTATTGGAAATCTCTGTTGAAACCGTCTGGAATCATTGATCCTTGGGGCTCGCCATACGGATACCGGAATCCGGGGCTTCGAAACACCGGAGGGTACGATGTCTATTCCATCGGGGGCGACCACAAAGAAGGGACAGAAGACGACGTCTACAATGAATAACCTCCGCCCAGCGCCGAAAAAGATGGCCCAAGGCCGCCCAGGGATGACCCTCTTGGAGGTCTTGCTGGCGGTCGCTGTTTTTGGGATTGCTGGCGCAGCTCTGGTGGGCGCTTTGAATCAAATTGCTGAGGCAGTCCTTGACGGTCGCCAGATCCGCCAGATCGAGCTTTCCGTTGAATCGCTGATTGATGAATACAGCAAAGTTCCGCAGCTCCAGCAGCTCGAGCAAGACATCAAAGCAGGTTCTGACGGCATTTCTTATCATGTCTCCGTCCAACCAGTGCGTGACATTCGGAATCAAGAAAATCGGGAACTCCAGGGGCTCTTTCGCATCAAAGTGAAAGGCCAATGGCAGACTACTGGCGATCCATTGGTGGTCGAGGCAGAGACCCTACGCTACGCGGGTTCACTCCTGCCCGTTCAATGATCCCCATCGAACACTTCCCCATGTCTCCGCTCTTTTCCCCAAAGCCCTCGGCGCAAGAATGGCGCACCGCTGCGGGAGGGTTTACGCTTCTTGAAATGATGTTTGCCCTGGCCATCATGGCGCTGCTTTTCGCTGGCGTATTTGGTGCTGCCAATGGCGCGCTGGATCTCAGCAATGACATCGTCTCGACGCAAGGGCAGTCGGTAATGCGGCAAAATTTTCTGGAGTTCCTCCGCCGCTCCTTCCGCACCCTTCCGCCCGAGGCTGAAATGCGCTTACTGGTGCAGTCCTCTAGCGGCAGCTACCTTCCCACACTGAATTTTGTGAATGCAGGGACCAGCTTTTCGCCCTCAGGTGCGTTGCCGCCAGACAGCAGTATCGATGTCTTCGCCGAACAACGCCCCGGTGGCAAAATGCGAATCTCCCTGCGCCTGCTGGATGCGCAGCAAACCCAGAGCATCAGGAGCGGCCAACCCGTACGCTATTCCAACGACCAACCTATTTTCCCACTAGTAGAAAACGTCCGTCAGTTTGAATGGAGAGTCTTCGATGGTGCCAGTGGCCGCTGGGAAAACAATTGGCGAGACGCCCGACGGCCGCTGCTGGCAGAGATGAAACTCAAACTCGGTGATGGAGAAGAAACCCGCGCCGTGTTCTGGATCCCACCCCTACGCGCCACTCTACCTGGGCTAGGCGCGCCCGGCATTCCCCCGGGCGGTGTACCGCCAGAGGGAATTCCGCCAGAGGCCATCCCTCCCGGACAGTTGCCCCCGACCAAACAGCAATAATCACTGTGTCCTCTCCAGCTCATTTTTGATGCAAAAATACCACCCCAGAACCAATTCCCAGCAAAACCGCTCCGGTGCGGCTCTGCTGGCGGTGCTTTGGGTGATTGCACTGTTAATTTTGCTGGTAGGCAGTGTCACCATGTTGCTGACGCCGGACATTGAAATGTCTGGCACCAAACGGCAGATTCTGCGGGCGCGACTTTTGGCTGAGAGTGGTCTCGCCTTGGCCATGCATCCCGATGTGCGGCCCGACGATCCCATTTTGTTCCGCGAATTTGGTCCTGGAGAGGGTTACAGGGTCACCATCGTGGGTGAAGATGGGCGCCTAAATCCAAATATTCTACTGCAACGACAGGATCGCGATACCTTGCGCCGCGTGTTCCGTGCATGGGGGCTGGATATTTTGCAGCAGGATGCACTGATCAATTACCTCATCGACTGGGTAGATCCAGACAACGCCGTGCAAAATCCCGGCGCAGAGCAGCGCGCCTATGGGCGCAAAGACATGCCCTTCAATCGCCCTTTCCGATCCATCGAGGAAATGTCATTGGTCAAAGGCATGAGGGATGTGGAGCAACTCTATCCCAACTGGCGAGACTGGTTCAGCGTGTATGCGAGTGGCGTATTGGATGTCAATGAAGCAGCCCCGGAGGTGCTGTCTGCGGTCACCGGGGCGGATGTAATGCTGTGTGAACGGCTCAGGGCGCGCCGACTCGGTAAAGACGGCATTCCCAATACCAAGGATGACGCCCCGCTGCCCGATCTTCAAACCGCGCTCAACCTCCTGGGTGTTACCTCCAGCAGTTTGCAGGATCTTTCCGGCATCCTCTCCGTCACCAGCAGCACCCGCCGGATCGTCTGTACAGCCCAATCCGGAGATACAACGAGAGAACTCGGCGTCGTCATCCAGGGAGCCCCAGGACAGGGCGGTGGCGGAGAGATGCTGTGGTTGGGTGAAAAATGATACCGCTGCATGGTTCCGCTCTCCCCCGAGAGCGACTCAAAAGGGGATGTCGTCACCTTCGCCGTCCCCAATCCCGTAGTCTGGTCCGACATCTTCGGAGACCGCTTGATCCCCGGCGTCTTTGGCCCTGACAACGATGCTCCCGGAACGCAACCTTTCGACCAAGATCATGTCCCTTTTTGCGGCTTCCAAAAGAAGCCCGCTGAAGACTTTGAAACCAAAGGCCCGCTCATTAAAGCCGGGGTCGCGGCGCTTCATCGTCTCTTTGATGAGAG